>JBBSMO010000111.1:0-7518 GCA_038233155.1 Longimicrobiales bacterium | reverse complement strand
GGAGAAGCCGTAACCGCTGTAGCTCCGCACCAGTTGAGTAGTCGCCGGCAGGAGCGTCTGGCTTTCAAAGGAGCGGATTGTTGTGTCCCGGACGGAACCTGTGTAGAGGTCCGCACCCGCGCCAACGGACAACTGTGAGCCGAGGCGTCGGGCTGCGGCCACTCTGAAGTGCGCAACCCCGCCGCGGGATGCGACCCGGTCCGTCACCGCAACATCGGCGTCGCCGAGAGAAATGGTATCCTGCAGCTCGGCCGCCCAGCTCTGGTCGAGCAGAGAACCGTAGCCTACCGAGAGTGCCCACCGCTCGGTGAGAGGCAGCGCCGCATGGATGAGGGGAAACCGCGATGTGGTGCCTGAAACTTCGGCGCCAGGCAAGGTGGCCGAGAACTGGTCCGGCTGAAAGGTGACGTGCAGTGCGGCAGCCGAGAGAAAAGCGATGGTGGCCGGGTTGATGAGCGAGAGGTTCGTCTCGGGAAGTCCGAGTTCCACGCCACCCAGGCCGCGGGCGCGTGCATCCAAAGGCTCGGAGACGAGGCCGAGCCCGCTGCGCGCCAGCAGAGACTGAGCAGCGAGCGGCGCTGGGCCGCTGAGGAGGGCGCAGACGACCACCGCGGCCAACCACACAATGCGCGAACGCAGGGAAACGATCATCGTCCCGTGCCGGGCAGTGTATAGACGATTCGCAGCCGCGGCGCGCCCGCGAAGGCGGCGAAGCCAAAGTTGCGCCCTTCGGGTTCACTGGTCAATGCAAAGGTGACGGTGCTCGTGCTGTCCTGAAGCGAAGCGCGGACAAAGTTGGTAAGCTCGATGGCGACCGACGAATCTGCCGCGGTGAAACGCCGGGCAGGTACCAGAGTACTCGCGACTTTGGCGCCCAGCGGTGCGCGGTCGAGAAGTTCGGGCTCCCCCACCACGCGCAACCCGACTTCGACCGGTGCAAGCGGGCGAAAGCCGTTACGCAGAGCGAGCGGCTCGAGCAACAGCGATACGCGGTTCAATCCCACCTCGGAGAAGGAGACTGCCCCGCACCCGCCTTGAGGCGGTGCGCAACGCGATAGCGTAGAAGGCAGGGTGACGGAGAACAGTGCTCGTTCCGCTGTCAGGCCGCCAACCCGCCAGGCCGTAGAGGGAGGCGGTGCTTGGGGCGTGAAGATGAACCGTCTGGCGGCCGTCGTGATCGTCTGCGCGAGCACAGTGTCAGGTTTGCTCGCCGGGCGTACCGAAGTGCGCAACACGAGGCTTGATAGCTGCACCCGGGAATCAGAGGTAGCGGAGGTGAGTAACAGCCCGAACTCCCCGTCCCCGGCCAGTGCGGCGATCTGCAAAGAATCCAAGCTGAAAACCAGCGAGTCGCGGCCGAGCGAATCCGCAGGGGTAAGAAGCGCGTCGCTTAGCAGAGCACCGCGTGTGCCGCCCGGCTGCGCCCAGGGAATCTGGAGGCCGCCGCTGTCCACGGCCAACGTCCAGGTGACGGAGCTCGGATCCCAGTCTTGCGCCAGAGACCAGAGCCGCAGATTTGCCGGAGCGGTAGCGAGCGTCGCCGCCGTGTCCACAAAGGCTACCAAGCGGCCCGAACCATACGTGAACACCGAGTCTGTGCGGGTCGAGCCGTCACTTGTGAAAGTGACGGAAGCCGGAAAATCGGCGAGGCGGGCGAGGGTGTGGGCGTCCAAAACCCCATCGAAGTCCTCCGCGACCAGCAGGTAACCGGGAGTGATCGGTGTTCCCGGCAGGGCAAATTGGCCGAGTGCGCCGAGGAAATCTGACGGGGAGAGAGTCACCTCGAATGTAGACGGCCGGCTTTCCGGAGGAAAAAGATCCTCTCCGGCAGCCGTCGGCACCTCGTCCTGGCACCCCGCCAGGGCGAAGAGCAAGGACAAAACAGGCAACAGCGAACCGGCCGCGGCAGCCAGAGCGCGCGGCAATCGATCACAAGGAGAGTTCAGAGCCGGCATCACCGTTCAGGTACACCCGCGGGAGCCGTGCCCCGAGGTTCGAGAGAATTTCGTAGGAAATAGTGTCGCAACGCTCCGCGACTTCATCCACGCTGATGGCCGCCTCGCCATCCGATCCGATCAAGGTTACCACATCCCCCGGGGCTGCACCCGGAACACCCGCGAGCGATACGGTCAGGACGTCCATAGAGATGCGCCCGATGAGCGGCACGCGCCGGCCGTGAACCAGCGCCGCGCCGCCCGCCGTCGCGAGCCGCCGGGGAATGCCGTCGCCGTAGCCAATGGCAACCGTGCCCCAGCGCTCGGGCCGACAAGCCGCGTAGGTGCCGCCGTACCCGAGCGTATCTCCAGGTGCCGCATCGCGGGCGAGCACCAAGCGCGCGCGGACCGCCGCGACGGGAAGCGGTTGGTGTCCCGGGCCGGCGCGCCCGCCGTACAGATAGATGCCCGGGCGGACCAAGTCAGCCGCATATCGGGGCCGCCGCAACGAGGCGGCGCTGTTGGCGCTGTGGACTACAAGGCGCCCCGCGCTGGCCGGCAACGCCCTCAGTGCAGCATGCAACCGCTTCCACTGCTCGTCCGTCGTCGCAAGGTCCGCTTCATCTGCAGACCGGAAGTGCGTGTAACACCCCTGCCATTCGAGGTGTTCCCCTGCCGCCGCGGCTACCCGCGGCCCCCACTCGCCTGCATCTTCCCATCGAAACCCCGCCCGCCCCATGCCCGTATCGATCTCGACGTGCATCGCGGAGCGCTCGCCCGCGGCAGCCGCCAGCCCTGCCCAACGCGCAACACCCGGTATGTCGGACAGGCACAGAGTCAGGCGGGCCTCCGCGGCCCGGGCAAACTCCTGCGGCGCGGGCGGCGAGAAAACCAGAATTCGCCCTTGCCACCCACTCTGCCGCAACTCCTCGCCTTCCGCGACAGCCGCCACGCCGAAGGCCCAGGGCTGCGGTCGCATGGTGGCGCCGAGGTGCCGCACCACACGAATCATCCCCATGCCGTAGGCGTTCGCCTTGACCATGGGCACCAGCCCGGCCGCCGGACTGGAAGCACGTTGGATGTGGAGGGCGTTGCGCCTGAGGGCATCGAGATCTACCTCGACCCAAGCGCGAGACTGGGGTGCGGTTGACGCGGTTGTCACAGCCGACGTAGTATATCGCGCACGTGAACCACCCGCAAGCAGACCCGCCCCTCCCGCCGCAGCCGGACGGGACGCTCGGCCACGCACTACGCTTGGTCCGGTTTCTTCGTGCCCGCTGCGAGTGGGACGCGGCGCAGACGCCCGCCTCCTTGGTGCGCTACCTGCTCGAGGAGGCTCACGAAGCGGCGGACGCCATCCGACGCGGGGATGATGCGGATCTGCGTGACGAACTCGGGGACCTCCTCCTCAACGTTTGCTTTCAGTTGGTGCTGGCGGATGAGCGCGGTGCCTTCACTACGGCGGAAACGGTGCAGGCGCTGCATGCCAAGATGGCGCGCCGCCACCCGCACCTGTTCGGGCTCGGCGAACGCGAGCCGTGGGAGCGAATCAAAGCCCGCGAGCGGGCGGGCGGTGACCGCCCTCCCGCCAGCGTTCTAGACGGGCTCGAACGGGACGGAGACACTCTGATCCGGGCGCGGCGGCTGCAAGCCAGGGTCGCCGCCGCAGGCTTCGACTGGCCGGGCCCAGAAGGCGCTTTGGTCAAGGTGGCGGAGGAGGTGGAAGAGGTTCGCGAGCATCTCGGCGATGGCGACACGACCGGTATGGAAGAAGAAATTGGCGATCTTCTATTTTCGGTGGTCAACGTAGCGCGGCTATGCGGGGTAGATGCCTCGGCGGCGCTCGCAGCGGCCAGTTCCAAGTTCACATCGAGGTTCCGGCAATTGGAAACCAGTGCCCGCGAACAGGGGGTCGTTATCGGAGAAGCCGGGCTGGACGAGTTGGATGCCCTTTGGGATGAGGTGAAAGAGGCACAATGAGACTACGCAACCGCATCGTCCTCGCTCTGGTCACGATTGCCCTTGTCTTGGTAGCACCCTCGCTGTACGGCCTGCTCGCGCTCACCGAGCTGCAGAGCATCGCGAGGTCGCTGCGAACGCGTGATGCCGTTGGGTCACTGGCCCTGGGCCGGTTGCAGGCCGCCCTCGGCCAGGTAGAGAACGCCGGGCGCGTGAACCTAGCCCTCGGCGGCGGAAATGCGGCCGAGCGCGAACCCTTGCGCGAGCAGATCGCCAATACGAGCAATCAGGTCGAGGCGCAGCTCGGTCTGCTTGCGGATGCAGGGTACGACGCGGTCGCCGCGCCAGCGCCCGAATTGTGGCAGTCGCTGCGTGCGGCGATCGCCGAGGAGCAGCGGCTGGTGGAAGCAGGAGAGCTGGTCGCCGCGGAACAACAGCGCAACCAAGTCGTGACGCCAGGGTTCGCGGCCCTTGATACCGCGTTGGACCCGATTGGCATCGCCATCAACCGGGCAGGACAGCGAGCGCTGAACCGGGCACAGGATGTCGCGGTCCGCGCAGAAACGACAATTCTGCTTGCGCTGGCCATCGCGCTGGCGATCGCGATTGCCATCGCCAGCCTGCTGACGCGCAGTTTGGTGCGGCCGATCCATCAACTTCAGCGCGGGATGGCAGTCGTGGCGGGCGGCGGCTTCGATCCGGAGATCGGCGCGCCTCTCGAGCGACCGGATGAACTCGGTGATCTGTCACGCTCTTTTCAACAGATGACCGGCCATCTAGCCGAGCTCGACCGCATGAAGGCCGAGTTCGTATCGGTCGCGTCGCACGAACTGAAGACACCGCTGAGCGTGATCAAAGGATTCGTGAGTCTGTTGCACGATGGCATCTACGGCGAGGTGCCGGAAGAACAGCGCAAGATCCTGCGGTCGGTAGGCGACCAAACCGACCGCCTAGCGCGCCTGATTCAGCAGTTGCTCGATGTGAGCCGACTCGAGGCAGGGGGAGTGCGCCTCGATCTTTCCCCCTTCGGTCTGCACGGGTTTCTCAATGAATTGACCACCAGTTTCGACGTGCTCGCCTATCAGAGCGACATGGATTTCGCGTTGATCGAGGACGCGCAACTTCCGGAAACGCTCGTAGGAGACGCGGACCGGCTCAACGAAGTGATTGGCAACCTGTTGTCCAACGCCTTCAAGTTCACGCCGCGCGGCGGGACCATCCGCCTCAAGGCCGCCGCCCGCGGCGGCGAAGTGGTCATCGAAGTTTCGGATTCCGGGGTAGGCATCCCGGCGGATCAACTGCCACGAATCTTCGAGAAGTTTTACCAGGTCGAGAACGAGGCCCAGCCGCGCTCCGTTGGCTCCGGGCTGGGGTTGGCGATTGCCAAGGAAATTGTTGAGGCGCACGGGGGCACGATCGCTGCAGAGAGTACGCTGGGCACGGGCACAATCTTCCGGGTAGCCCTCCCCGAAACAGCCCCTCTGGCCGCGGCAACTCCGCCCAACAAAACGGGATAATGATCCGGTTCATCGCAATGGTAATGCTTTCGGCGATCGCGGCCTGCGCGTCCCTTTCGCGCGCGGAGGTGCAAAACGACGCGGGCCCGGCTCTGTGGCGCGCGGCGCACGCGGCGCTCGATTCGGGAGATTTCGCAGCGGCCGAAGAGGCCTTCTCCGAACTCGCATCCGCGCACCCCGAAACTCCCGAAGGACGCGAAGCGCTCTTCTTCGTCGGCAGTTTGCGATTGGACCCGCGCAACCCGGAATGGAACCCGGCACCCGCAGAGCAGGGGCTGCGCGGCTACCTGCAACAAGACGGGGTGGCGCGGCGGCCCGAAGCAACCACTCTGCTCCAACTCGCCCAGCAG
Organism: Longimicrobiales bacterium; assembly: GCA_038233155.1. Lineage (GTDB taxonomy): Bacteria > Gemmatimonadota > Gemmatimonadetes > Longimicrobiales > Longimicrobiaceae > JBBSMO01. The sequence goes on along the minus strand of JBBSMO010000111.1, from coordinate 1,758 downwards.
TTGAACATGCCGCCGGAGCAGCGAGTCGCAGGGTTGCAGCCGCCGACGCGTGTGATCGAAGTCCCCCAACGCATCACCACAGTTGAGCGCTGCTCAAGCCTCGGGCAGGTAGACGCGCTCCGGCGCCAAGTGGCGGAAAAAGACGAAGAGATCCGCAAGCAGCGCGAAGAGCTCGAGCGGATCCGACGCACGCTTACGCCGCGCACTCCGCCCCCGGGCTGACGGAGCGCCTCAGCCGACGCGGAAGAAGTTGGTCTGATCGCGGTACCGGGCTTCGAGTGCGGCGCGCAATTTCGGGTGATTGTCGAGCTGCGGGTCGCCGTGTACGAGCTGCCGGGCTTCCTCGCGCGCCTGCAGCAGCAGCGCCTCATCCTCGTCGAGATTGGCGAAGCGGAAGCGCGGCGCACCGGACTGGCGGTGCCCGAACAGATCTCCTTCGCCGCGCAACCGCATATCCGCGCGCGCGATTTCGAAGCCGTCGTCCGTCCGCACGAAAACGCGCAGCCGTTCCGCCGCGCTGAAACCGGCTGCCAACAAAATACAGAAGCTTTCCTGCGCCCCGCGACCGACGCGCCCGCGCAACTGGTGTAGCTGCGATAGCCCAAACCGTTCAGCATGCTCGATCACCATGACCGTGGCATTGGGCACGTCGATGCCCACTTCAATTACCGTGGTGGAAACGAGCAGGTCGATTTCTCCGCCTGCGAATGCCTTCATCACGGCGTCTTTCTGATCCGCGGGCATCTGCCCGTGAATCAAACCGACGCTGAAACCGGCAAACGGCTCCGCGCGGAGCCGTTCGTACTGCTCCGTGGCGGCCCGAAGATCTACCTTTTCCGATTCTTCTACCAGCGGGTATACCACATAGCCCTGCCTGCCGGCGCGAAGTTGTTTGCGAACGAACTCCCAGGTCTGCTCGCGGGCGCTCTCGTCCCGGAGCCCCGTCTTCACCGGCTGCCGGCCGGGCGGCCGCTCCCCCAGAACAGAGATATCGAGGTCGCCGTACAGGGTGAGCGCCAGACTACGCGGGATGGGCGTGGCGGACATCACCAGAATGTCTGCCCCGGAACCGCCCGTGACGAGAGCGAGGCGCTGCTTGACTCCGAAGCGATGTTGCTCGTCCACCACCGCTAGGCCGAGGCGATGATAGCGGACCGCGTCCTGAATGAGCGCGTGGGTGCCAACAACGATGTGAGTGTCGCCGGCCGCGATCCGCTGTAGCGTGCGACGCCGTTCGTTGGCGGCGAGTGCGCCCGTCAGCAGATCTGCGCGAACGGGCAGGCCGCCTAGCACCTTGCGGAGTGTTCCGTAATGTTGTTCCGCGAGCAACTCCGTAGGTGCCATGATAGCGGCTTGATACCCGTCTTCAACGGCACGCAACATCGCAAAGATTGCGACTATGGTCTTACCGGAACCAACATCTCCCTGCAGCAGCCGGGTCATACGCCGCGGCGACCCCATATCCCCGTTGATCTGGCGCAGCACCGTCTGCTGCGCCCTTGTCAGCTCGAACGGGAGTGACAAGTAGAGGGGTTTAAGCAACCGGTTGGTGCGCCCGAAGGCGATGCCAGGACTTTGGGCGAGCGCTGCCTGGCGTGCCTGAGCATGCAGCAACTGTAGGAAGAAGAGTTCTTCGAACGCGAGCCGCCGCCGCCCCCGTCCAGCATCCGCAATCGACAACGGGCGGTGAAGAAGTTCGAGCGCCTCTCTGTAGGCAGACAGCCCGAGCCGTTCGAGCAGCGCCGGATCGAAGATCTC
>JBBSMO010000110.1:0-7548 GCA_038233155.1 Longimicrobiales bacterium | reverse complement strand
GCTGCGATTCCGCCCCGCGCGGCGATCCGCTCCGTCAATGGCGAGCGCGTGGAAGACCGTGCGGACATTCAGAACGTTCTGCTCGCCGCACCGGCGGGCGCTGCCCGCATCGAGTTCGATGCTGCCGCGCCCGTCACCCTGCAGCTCCCCAGCAGCGACTCGGCTCGCGCCGTGCTCATCAACTTGTTGCGCCCCGCCTTCGACGCCACCATCGGCCGGGTCGTACCGGATCACCCCGCCGAGGCGGCCGGCCTGAAAGCTGCCGACCAGATTCTCGCGGTCAACGGCAAAAAAATCTCTTCCTGGCCCGAGTTCGTACAGCAGGTGCGGACCAGCGCCAACGAGCCGCTGGCGTTGCAGGTGAGCCGCGGCGGCGAAGAAATTCCGATTACCGTCACGCCACGGGCGCAACAGGTTGGAGACGAAGAAATCGGGCTGCTCGGGATCGAAGCCGCCGGCCTCCCGCGCGAGCGGCTAGGCCCAATCGCGGCCCTGGAAACAGGCTTCGCCGAGACCTGGTTCTACAGCGACCTCATCTTCCGATTCCTGGGTGAACTGGTCACTGGCGGCGAATCGCCGCGCAACGTCGGCAGCATTCTATCCATCGGCGAGGCGAGCGGGCAGGCGGCGAGGCTTGGCACCGAGTATTTTTTACGCTTCATGGGGATATTCTCCATCAACTTGGCTATCCTCAACTTGCTGCCGATACCTATTCTCGACGGGGGGCACCTGCTCTTCCTTGGTCTGGAAGCTCTGCGCGGCCGCCCGCTTTCCGTCGAGCAGAGACTGCGACTATCCCACGTCGGCCTGATCATGGTGATCGGCTTGATGGTTTGGGCAATGACCAACGACGTGCTGCGCTTGTTCGGCATCTGAGCGGCCAGCAGCTTTCGAAAAGGCCGTAAATCCGTTACCTTTATTTGTTTATCGCCGATCCTTCGCAGGCCGTTTTCCCCGCGGCTGCGAGCGGGCCGGCCACCAACTCACCTTTGGAAGCGAGATGATCGATGGACCGGACCCAACTCGATCACGTCGAAAACCGTTTGCAGCGGGAGCGGGACCGCGCCTTGCGTGCGCTTGGCAGGTTTCAGCAGATATCTTCGTTGTCCCGCGATTCCTCAGATTCTGACCTTTCGAGCTATTCATTCCACATGGCGGACCAGGGCACCGACGCGATGGAGCGGGAGAAGGCGTTTCTGTTTGCGAGCAAAGAGGGGCGCTACCTGTACCGCGTAGAGGAAGCGCTCCGCCGGTTGTACAAGGACCCGGACAGCTTCGGGAAGTGCCAGACCTGCCACTCGGAGATCCCGTTCGAGCGGCTCGATGCACTTCCGCACGCGCGGTATTGCCTGTCGTGCAAGCAGCGCGAGGAAGAAGAGGCAGCCGCATAAACGCGGGCGGCAGATAAACGACACCGCGCAAAGGGGCGGCCGGATCATCCGGCCGCCCCTTTTGCGTATGCGAGTCGCCCGCCTCGGCGACGACGTCAGAAGAGTGCGAGCTGCGGCGGCAGCATCCGCCGGCGCACCGAGGCGACGTCGACCGGCTCGAGAGGCTTATCCTGTTGCGCAACGGCGAGCCGCCCGCGGTAGCCGCACCGGTCGAGGGTCCTGGCGACCACGTCGCGTGCGAGGAAGGGGTCGTTGGCATTGTCGCTGAGGTGCGCAAGCACGACCGTACCCAACCGATCGTCGAAAATCTCGCCGAGCAATTCGGCCGCTGCCCGGTTGGACAGATGCCCGTGGCTGCTCCCGATTCGCGCCTTGACCGACCACGGGTAGGGGCTCTCACGCAGCAGGATCTCGTCGTGGTTCGCCTCGAGAATAAGCATGTCACACGCGGCCAAGGCGTGCCGCATCGACTTGGTTGGGCGCCCTAGGTCCGTCGCAATCCCGAGCTTCTCCCCGGTGGCGCACTCGGTGACGGTTACCGCGAGCGGGTCTGCGGCATCGTGAACCGTGACGAAGGGGTCCACCCGCAGCGACCCGAGCTGCAGCGGTTCGGCGCCCCGGTAGTAGCGCACCCGCTCGTCGCCGCGCAGCAGCTTGGTGCAGGCGCGGTGCGTCCGCTCTGTGAGGTAGAGGGGCAACCCCCAGCGGCGCGCGAGTACCCCCATCCCGCGTGTGTGATCGCCGTGGTCGTGGGTGATGAGCAGCCCGCTCAGCTCGTGCGGGAGGACCCCCGACTCGCCCAGCCGCCGCTCGAGCTCCTTGCCGCTGAACCCGGCGTCGACCAGCAGCGAAGTATCACCCGCCTGAACGAGAATGCTGTTCCCGGAGCTGCCGCTCCCTAGCACCGTTACGCGCATGGCTACGGCTACACGCTCCGCAGCGGCGGTGCCGGCCGCGCGAGCGAGTCGCGCCCGCGCCGCCACGCTTCCCGCAGTTGCCGGCGGGCGCCGTCGCCGAGCTCGAGATCGCGACGGGCCATTGCGCGCTCCGCCACCTCGAGAAACTTGTCGAGCCGGAACTCGACGAGCTGCTCGCCCGTTCCCCACGAGAATGGCGGTACGTACTTGGGCGGCATCGCCGAGCCGTACAGATTGCAACCCGCGCCTATCACGGTGCCGGTGTTCAGCATCAGCCCGATGCCGGTCTTGACGTGATCGCCGAGCAGGCAGCCCATCTTGATCGAGCCGGTGTCCCGCTCCCCCTCCGGCGTCCAGACCCGTACTGTTCCGTAGTTGTTCTTGAGATCGCTGTTGGTCGTTCCCGCGCCGAGATTGACCCAGCGGCCGAGGTACGCATGGCCGATGTGCCCGTCGTGTGCTTTGTTCACATACCCAGCGAACACACTCTCCGCTACCTCACCCCGCACCTTGCAAACCGGACCGATCGCAACCTGCTCGATGGTCCCGCCGAGAATGGTGCTGCCGGGGCCGACGTACGCCGGCCCGGCCAGGCGGGCGGGGGAGCGGACCGTTACCCCTCGGTCCAGCCAGACGGGCCCCGCGGTGGTGTCTATCAGCACGCCCGGCTCGACCACAGCACCCTCTCCAAGGACCAGCGGGTGCGCTCCCTGCCGGAAGGTCCCGGCCGCTAATTGCGGCGGGTCGCCTGCGGTGTATAGTTCCTCGATGTCAGCCGCCACCCGGTCAGCGTTTTCGAGAACTAGTTGCCACACGTCCCGCAGCAGCCGCCCTTCCAAGGCTAGCGGCTGAGCACTCGAGCCGCGAGCGGCCAGGTCCCGCAGCCCGGCCGGCTCCGGCGGCTGCGCTCCGGGCGGCAGCAACCAACCAGCGAGATCTCCGCCTACCAGGACCGGGCGCGCGGGACCGGCTGCCGGGGGGAGGCTGGCACCACTTTGCAGCACCGCGCGCGCGCAGAGAAAGAGCCGCGCCCCGTCAGCCGGAGCCTCTGCAAAGGGCAGCACGGGCGGCGCACCAGGCTCCTCGAAGCCGGTGAGGTGATCTGCCGATATTTGCGCGGTGCAGCGGAGGCCGAGCGCTCGTTCGGCGCGCTCGCGCAGCGTGCGCGTGCCGAAGAGCAGTTCGCCGGCGGGGCGCGTAAGAGCGAACGGCGCCCACTGCTGCGCCACCCAATCATCGAACAGTACCAGAGCGGTAGAAGTCATCTTCGGCGTGCGCTCAGTCCAATTCGCGGAGCGGCCGCGGCAACTGCGCCATCATCTGCTTCAGCTCCGACGCTCGCTCTCGCGGGGCGACAAAGGTGACGCCCGCGGTGCGGACGATGATCAGCCCGTCCGCACCGAAGGCGACAATCGGCCCGTCCTCCGCGTAGAGCACGCTGCGCCGGGTATCGACCGCGTGCGCATCGCCGGAGATCACATTGCCATGCTCGTCCGTGTCCCGGGCGCGGAACATCGCATCCCAGGAGCCGACATCATCCCACTCGAAGGTAGCGGGCACCACCGCGACGCGGTCCGAGCGTTCCAGCAGTCCTTCATCTATGGTCAGGTTCGGCGTGCGGCGGAAGAATTCTGCCGTTTCTCCGGCGCGCGCGAGCGCCACGAGGCCGGCGAGCTCGGGCGTGTGCAGCACGACCTGCTCGAGCAGGTCCGCAACGCGCCAGACAAAGATGCCCGTGTTCCAAAGAAAGCCGCCGCTAGCCAGGTAGCGTTCGGCGGTGGGGAGATCCGGCTTCTCGACGAACTCGGCTACCTCGAAAGCGACCGCCTCGACGTCCTTGATCCGTGCACCGGCGCGAATGTAGCCGTAGCCCGTTTCCGGCCGGGTGGGCTTCGCGCCAATGGTAAACAGACCGCCGTGCCGGCGCGCGAACTGCGCGGTAGACGCCAGCAGCTCGCGAAACGCTTTCGCCGGGCGGATGATGTGGTCCGCGTGCAGCGAAATCATCACCGCCGCCGCGTCGTGCCGCTCGATCTCGGCAGCCGCCCAAACGAGCACCGGCGCGGTACCGGCAGCGCGCGGCTCGAGCAGCAGATTCCCCTCGAGCAGCTGCGGCACAGCGGCCAGAATGGGCACAGCGAGGGAGGCGCCGGTAAGGATCCGCACCCGGTCGAGCGGGATCAACGGCTCGATCCGCCCGACGGTGTCGCGGATCAGCGGTTGCTCCGAGGCGAGCGGCAAGAGCTGCTTCGGCCGCGAGGGCGTGCTCGCGGGCCAGAAGCGGGATCCCGCGCCACCGGCCAATATCACCGCCCAAAGATGGCGATCTCCCGCCTCAGGCGAAGATTTCATCGATGCGCGCGAGCAACTTGCGCGGGCTGAAGGGCTTGGTGAAGAAATCGGTCGCGCCCATCTCGAGGGCACGGGTGCGGTCCGTTTCCTGTCCTTTAGCTGTAAGCACGATCACCGGTGTACCGCGCCGGTGCGGCATCTCGCCCATCTGCGCCAGCACTTCCATTCCGGAGGCGAAGGGCATCATGATGTCCAGCAGAATCAGATCGACGGGTTGGTCGCTGGCAAGGTGGTCCAGCGCGGCCTGCCCGTCGGGGACGAGCACCACGCTGTACGGCCCCTGGGAGAGCTTGATCTGGAGGATACGGCCGATGTGCGGCTCGTCGTCTGCTACGAGCACATGCCGCTGCCCCGGGTTGGACGGTTGCATGCGAGTGCCGCCGCCTACAGCCCCGCCGCACGCCGAGATCCGCCGCGGCGGATCTCACGAAGCACGGGGCTGAAATCGACCCCGGGCCTCACGAGCACTCCGAGCAGAACCCCCTCATCAACGGCGGTCGCGATCAGGCTGCCGCGGTCGGTTTCCGCGACCAGGGTGTAGACTTCGTTCCGGCCCCCGGCGCGGGCCAGCTCCCGTACGCCGCGGAGGGCGTCCGGCACGCGGGCAGCAACCTGTTCCGGTTGATCGAGCGACCCCGCCTCCCGAATCAGGAGCCCGTCCTCACCGGCGAGCAGAGCTCCCTCTACACCGTTCATCTCGGAAAGCTGGTGCAGCGCATCATCGGCAGCAGGCATGGCGGACCTCGTGGGGGCGGAAAAGTGTAGCCCGAGAACCTACTTGGCTGCCGGTGGCGAGTCAACGGCTGCGGTCCGGCACCCTTGACGCCGTGCCGCTACCGCGAATATGGTATGCGCGCCCGCCGGCTGGTTGGGCACGCGCGTTTCCCCCGCACTTCAGGAGTTTCGTGTTCCGTATCGTTCCCTTCGCCGCCGGGCTGCTTGCGGCTGCTGTGCTGGTAGTCAGCGGCTGCGGCGACAGCACCGGTTTCGGCTTCGATCCGGTGATCACCACCGACACCGTCGAACTGGCCATCCCGACGGCGGGCAGCGCGCTGCCCTCTGCATTAGACGTGACCGCCCAGGGCGGCTTCTTAGGCGGCGGCCGCTTCCCCGAGCGCGCCGGCGAGGCGGAGCAATGGGACGTCGCGTTGCGCAGGGCAGGCGGGCAGCTCGTATTTCTCCCCGCCGGTGCCGCCAAGCTGCAGTCGCCGGGGCTGGCGCAGGCATCCATCACCCAACCGCTCACCGGGCGGAGCTTCGAGGAATTGGACGAGGCGCCTGCCATCTCAGCCTTCGTGCGCGACACCACAGTCGCCGTGCAATTGAACGGCGTGTACGTGGTGCGGAGCCGCACCCCCATCAACAGCAACTGCTACCAGTATGCCAAGGTGCAGCCGATAGCGGTAGACGCCGGGGCGGGCACCGCCAGCATCCGCGTTTCTACCAACGAGCTTTGCCAGGACCGCCGGCTCACCGAGAAAGACTGACGTGCTGGATCTGAAACGCATCCGCCTCGAGCCGGACCTGGTCCGCGAGCGGCTGGCGGTACGCGGCGACGACGGAGCCGCGGGGCAAATCTCCCGCATCATCGAGCTGGACGACGCGCGGCGCGCTCTGATCGGCGAGGGAGATGCGCTCAAGGCCCAGCGGAACACAGTTTCGCAGCAGATCGGCGAGCAGAAGCGGCAGGGCGAGGACACCAGCGAGCAACTCGCCGGGATGCGCGAGGTCTCCGACCAGATCCGCGGGTTGGATGGCCGGCTGCGCGCCATCGAGGCCGAGATCGAAGATCTGCTCCTGCGCACCCCCAACCTCCCCGACGCGGCGGTGCCGCGCGGCGGGGAAGCCGAGAACCAACTGTTGCGCGAATGGGGCGAGCCGCGCCACTTCGATTTCCACCCGCGGCCGCATTGGGAGATCGCCGCGGAGCTTGGTCTGGTAGACCTGCCCGCGGGCGCCAAGGTCGCCGGGAGCGGGTTTCCCGTCTTCACGGGGATGGGTGCGCGGCTCGAACGCGGCTTGATCAACTGGATGCTGGACCTGCACACCCGCGAGCACGGCTACACGGAGATTTCGCCCCCCTTTCTAGTGAACGCCGCCGCGATGACCGGAACAGGCCAGTTCCCGAAGTTCATCGAGGAAGGCGATGCCTACCAGATCGAGCAGGACGAGCTGTACCTGATCCCCACTGCCGAGGTGCCGGTTACCAACATGCACCGCGAAGAGTTGCTCGATGCGGGCCGGCTCCCGATCACCTATGTGGCGTACTCGCCATGCTTCCGGCGCGAAGCTGGTTCTGCTGGCAAGGACACGCGCGGCCTGCTGCGGCTTCACCAGTTCGACAAGGTCGAGCTTGTGCGCTTCGAACGGACGGAAGATTCGGATGCCGCCCACGAGGCGCTCACGACGCACGCGGAAACGATCCTGCAACAGCTCGGTCTCCCGTACCGTACCCTGCTGCTTTCGGGCGGGGAGATGGGCTTTTCGAACCGCAAACAGTACGACATCGAGGTGTGGGCACCGGGTGTGGACCGCTGGCTAGAGGTGTCGAGCTGCTCGAATTTCGGCGACTATCAAGCCCGCCGCGCCTCGATCCGGTACCGCCCGGCGTCCGGCGGCAAGCCGGAGTTCGTCCACACCCTGAACGGCTCCGCACTCGCGCTGCCCCGAACCGTGGTCGCACTGCTCGAGAACGGGCAGCAGGCGGATGGCTCGGTGCGCATCCCGCCCGTACTCGAGCCGTATCTCGGCACGGCACTTCTCACCCCATAGCCGCTCGTGCTGCGCTGGCGTCACTGGCCCACCGCCCTCGGGCTGATCGCCGCGCTCATGCTCGTCGGCTATCTGCTGTACAGCGAATGGTTGATGCGGGAGATGCGGCGCGATGC
>JBBSMO010000109.1:0-7556 GCA_038233155.1 Longimicrobiales bacterium | reverse complement strand
GAAGAATCCCGCGTGGAGCTACGATGTCACGATGGACCAGACGGCGGACGGGCGCCGGCTCACAATGATGCCGGTGCGGGACGAGTTCACGCGCGAGCCTCTCGCGGTCAGGGTGGAACGCAGCATCACCGGAGCGAACGTGACCGCCACGCGGGCCCGCCTGTTCCGCGAGCGGGGGGCGCCGGAGTTCATCCGCTCCGATCACGGACCGGAATTCATCGCCAAGGCAGTGCGCGGGTGGCTGGCTGCCTCGGGGGTCAAGGCGTTGTACATCGAGCCGGGCAGCCCGTGGGAGAACGCATACACCGAAAGTTTCAACGGCAAGTTGGAGGACGAGTTGCTGGGGCGGGAGCTGTTCGCCAGCCTCGCCGAAGCGAAGGTGCGGGTCGAAGAGTACCGGCTCCGGTCCATGAACGAGAGGCCGCACAGCTCTCTGGGCTACCAGACGCCGGCGGAGTTTGCCGGATCATGCAAGACACGACCGGGACCCACGGCGGCTGCGAAATCCCAGCCGCGCGCGAGTTTTCCACACGCTGCTGCGGGGAGCTGCCCTGCCGGGCTCTCCTCGCAGCGCGTGGAAAACTCTCTCAACCAGAGACTCTCATAAGTACTGGTACAGAAAACGGGGTCATATCAAATCGAAGCGTCGTACGTTCTCTACCGGGTCATGTACGACATTGAGGAACAGTCGATCACTCAGCATCAGGATATTCGATGAGTGAACGAATCGGTTCCACCGCAAGCCCTCCCCAGTCTCGTTTCGGACGATCACCTCCCGCGGGTCCGTCGTCCAACTCTGTTTTCCCGTGCAGTGGCTCGTGAGATTCCCGTCGAGATCGTAGACCCGTATGTCGTAGGGGCTTTTATTGGTGTAGACGATCGTCCGACCCAAGACATCGATATGGCCACCAAGAAGGCTTCCTTCGTATCCGCCGAGCCCCGTAGACTGCGGGCTCGGGCCGAACATGCGGAGCTGCTTACCATTTCGGTCGAGCACATGGAGAACGGCCTTTTCGGTGGGTCCATACGCGGCGACAAGGAGATTTCCATCTGGCAAGAACTCGATCCCGGTCAGCAACCAATAAGGGGGGACGGGCATACTGCGCGCGAATTCTAGATTGGGACTGAATACGCTGATGCGCGCCAAACCGCTGTCCCACACGAAGAGACTGTCTGCCGGTCCTGTCGCTACGACCCACGGGCTCTGAAACTCCCCGGGACCTCTCCCTTCGCGGCCAACCGTACCCACGTATTCGCCATTGGCGCTGAATACCTTTACTTCATGGTTCAGGTCATCCGCGACGATGATCCGGCCCCTGGTATCGAAAGTCGCATCCATCACTCTGCCGAAGCTTTTTGGTCCCCCGTCCGCAGCACCAATCCGCACCACCTCGGACAGCTCCAGCCGCACGCCCCCATCGGGAACGGTCTCGATGACTCGCTCGCGAACCTGCTGCCCCATCAGCAGACTGCCCCCGCCCGCGAAGCCGTATAGCACAGCCTGGGTGATACTGTATAGCGCCGCCGTTCTGCGATGTGCGCGAACGAATTCTCTGGTGGACTGACGAGCCTTCCGAGAAAAGAGCGTGAGCATCTGAATCCTGTTCACCTTACGTGCAGCGGGTAGAAGGCTCCGAATCAGGTGCGGCACACCTGTTCGGGTCGGCATACATAGCGCAACGCCTGTTCCACATGGCGCATTAGCCCCGTAAGTTACACTGCGCGAACAGTCTAGGCGGTTCTATCAAGCTGCGGATGTAGGTCTTGACGAGAGTGGTTTGCTCGTTTCCGCACAGCGGAGGTGCTGTAGTTCCCCGTCTGAGGCGCGGGGCTATGCCGAATTCGACAATCGGCCGTTTTCGGACACCCTGCTCGCAGGCGGACAAATCACCCGAACGGGATGCCATATTTCTGCATCTTCCGGCGCAGCGTTTGGCGACGGATTCCCAGCAGCCGCGCGGCCTCGCTCTGGTTCCCGCCAGCCACGCGGAGCGCCTCGGCGACATGCTGCCGCTCGACCTCGTCAAGGGAGAGCGCGGCGATCGTGGGCAGGCGGGCGGGAAAGCCCGCCCGGTTCACCAGCGTGGATCTCGACTGCACAGCAAAGGATTTGCGAGTTCGCGGGTGCTAACATCTCTAACCATCTGCGGTAACTTGCCTCCCGAATCGTAGCAAGCTTTTGTTTCCCAAGTCATTCAACAACAATAAATGGACGACATCGTAGGGGCTTGGCCGCGGGGTCTGCCCCGGCGTAGGGTATCCGGCAGTGGTCGATCGAGCCTGGCATTCTGCCAAAGCACCTGCTCCGAACTCTTCGAACAAGAGAGTGGGAGCGACACAGGTGTGGTTGAGGCCAAGCGCATGTAGAAGTTCATGCTGGATCACTCCGCCTGCACGATATTCTTCGAGCGCGGGTTCTTCCGCCACCTCGATGATGATTTCTGCCTTGGTAATCATCGCAACGATACAGCCTTCCGGAAACCCGAGAGCGATGAGGCACTCTCTCGATAGGTTGGTATGCGCGAACGAGCGGCCGCCGCGGGAAGCGGAGTGAGGGCGGAACCGTAGGATGACGCCGCTCGCAATGGCCGGGTCCGCGGCAGCAGGGAGAACGCACGTCCGTACCGCCTCGAAAATTCGGCGACCAAGGATGCGCTGCAGTTCATTGATAGCGCCCTCGGCGGCCGCAGTGACAACTGCAGCACCGAGCTGCTCATGGCGAGCTGAGTCATCGACGCACACTGGAACCAAACCCGTCCGCCAGACTGAAAGCGGTGGACGGAGTGGCAGCGGTAGGCTGCCCGAACGCGTAAAATCGATCAGCGCCTCTGCGGAAACCGGAAAGCTGCGGCCTGCATACAGACCCTGCTCTACGAGAAAAGTGGCGGGTATCCACGAGCGTATGCTGTCGATGGGAGACTTGCGGCTCGGGTCGGCTGCGAGAGTTGCGTGTGGCACAAGGGGTTCACCGGCGGTAGAACGCAGTGCTTGATCCCCCGCCGCAGCGCAGGCCCCGATGACGAGTGCAGCCATTCCGCCAAAGAAGAGCTCCGATTGAAGGAACATCACCCGCCAAACTCAAGCCGCTGACGGCGAGACCTTCGCGCCGGGCTCTGCACGACCGGTGGCGGCGAAATCATGCGGGGAGCCGCTCACCGCTTCGAACCGGTTGCTGGCTCCAGCCGGAGCATCACCAAGTAGGGTACATCAAAATCGTCGGTAACCGTGGCCCAAGCCAGGCGATTTCTCGCGGCGAGCAGCCGCATCGCAGGTGGCAAGAGCACCCATTCCTTAGGAACACCACGCTCGTCCAACCGGAGCCACTCGGCTTGGTGCGTGCCGCCGACGTTGCCGTAACGCTCGAGCCAAATGGTTCCGTCGGAAGCTGCAAGCAAGGTTTCCACCGGGGGATGAAAAGCGGGAAGTGTTCCCAGCGCCCGTCGCACCCAGCGCTTGCCCACCGCCAGGCTCGGCGGGCGTGCGCCACGCGTCTCGAGCAGAAACTCGGCCTCGGCAGCAATCACCGAATCGATTTCCGCCTCGGTGATCTGCCGGGGTGCTCCTAAGCGGATTCGGGCACCGGATATCGTGTCGCCGGCGGGGCTGATCAGCAGAACACGAACACCGCCCTCGGATGCAAAAGTCGATCGGTCGAGCAGGACTAGGCTCTTCCCGCTCCCGTGCATTGCCCACCGATCATTGTTCGAGAACGGGTGCGGGCCAAATACGGCCTGGGCACCGGTTGCATCTGGATCCCGGTACATCACAGTTCGGTTTGCCTGATTCACTTCGACCATTGGGGTAGGAGCATGCCCATTTTCCCCAAAGAGGTACAGCCGCCTACGTTCATCGAGGTGGGGTTCCAGCCCGGTGCGACTGATGGGGGGCCAGAGCAAAGTTTCACCCGTGGCAAAGATGCCGACCGGAATCATTGAAGGACCATCTCGCGTGAGAAGCGCAGCCGACGGCAGTTGAAAGGTACGAGGCTCACCTGAACTCAGCGGAAAGAGGGTAACCCGCGGCGGATCGAATACGGCCAGCGAATCATTCACGAGATCGACCGCGCCGGGCGTGATTAGTTCCCCCGGCCCGGCGCCGCCTCGTCCGATCGAGCCGGTTATCCGCCCGCGCTTGTCCACCGTACGAAGTCGCCCCTCCCTTGGAAAGAGTGCGTACAACAGACCATCGTCGCTGATTACGGCGTCGGCCGGATAGGTTAGGGCATCGGCACCATCCAAGCTGCCCACCCGCAAAATTTCCTTCGCTACCTGCACTGGAAGCGAAGTGGATGTACTCTGCTGTGACTCCGCGCCGCACGCGGCCAGCCCGTAGAAAACGCAAAAGGTTATGGCATAAGTGAGCGGTCGCCGACGACCCTCTACAACCGTGGTGTATCCAGCGATCATGGCAAATACCAAGTGCCAGAGTGTGACATGCGAGGCGGCGTGCGCTTTGCTTAGTCGGCGCGGCTTCAGATTAGCACCCGCAACCACCCAGCCACCCACAAGGCTTGTTCATCGTAGGAGAATAGTGAAGGTATCGGCGCCGCAACTCACGGCGACCGATACCTCGTGCAAACGATTGCCTGCTAAAATCCTCAGCCTACATCTACTATCGTTCAGATTTGGCCGAGTTGCTCTTTGATCGATGCGGCAACGGATGGCTGATTCATGCGGCTGGGGTAGGGCAGCAGCAGCCGCGCTTTCCCAGCACCAGCCCGAGCCGTAAGATCATCTGTATAGGCGCTGCTGGCGATGCGTGCTCCACACGTACGGATCATGGTGTGATCTTCGGTGATCACCGCCGGCGGATTCATAGAGACTACTCGGCCATCCGGCAAGACGTACCGTGTTGCGCTGCTACAGGAATCACCGTGCAAGTCGCAGTTGGAGTCGAGCTCCGTTCCACGCTGAGGGCAGCCGGAAGTACCGTTGTTCCGAAAGACGCATACCTCGCCGCCGCCGCCGAAAGGATTGCTTTCACAGCCAGAGGCACTCCTGTGCGTTACTGGTAGCTCCGGTGGAGAGCAGAAGCAGAACAGCCACTGCTGAGGGAACCATCATCGATGTGTTCATTGTCTTCTCCGCGTAGTATGAATTGTTGGTCTAGTCGTCCCCAGAAGGGGACGAGCCATCAGTCGAGCCGCGGCGGCTTATGCCTGCCGCTGCTGTGACGTTGCGACGCCGTTTTCTCCGCGCGGTAGCCTCCCTCTATGCATGGCCGATGCCACGGCGGTTGTAACGTGCCTAAATGCTATCACAGCCGTAATTTACGTCGTGCGGTCAGGTCTTAAAGCTGATGGTGTGCCTACCCGCAGGTGAACGGTCCGAGGCATCTGTGCGTGCAACTCTAGCTGCACCAACGAGATGAAGCACTGCCCCGTTCCGAACACCCTGCTCGCAGGCGGACAGATCACCCGAACGGGATGCCATATTTCTGCATCTTCCGGCGCAGCGTTTGGCGACGGATTCCCAGCAGCCGCGCGGCCTCGCTCTGGTTCCCGCCGGCCTCTTGCAGCGCCCGCTCGAGGTGCTCGCGCTCAACGGTCGCGAGACTCGGAAACTTGGCGCTCTCCGGGGCTGTAGCGCGGGTCGTTCCCCGCACCCTGTCCGGCAGATGCTTCGGGCGCAGCACTCCGCTCTCGCTCACAACCACGGCGCGCTCGATGGCATTGGCCAGTTCACGGACGTTGCCGGGCCAGCGGTACCTACGCAGGTGCGCGAGGAAGCTGTCGGAGATTTCCTTGACCACTCTCCGGTGCTTGTCGGCGAAGATGCCCGCGAAGTGCGCGATCAGCGGATCGAGGTCGTCCATCCTTTCGCGCAGCGGGGGAAGCTCGACGTCGACCACGGCGAGCCGGTAAAAGAGGTCGCGACGAAACTCACCCGCTTCGATGGCGCTCTCGAGGTTGCGGTGCGTGGCGGAGACGACGCGCACGTCGACGCCAGTGGCAGCGACGGCGCCTACCCGCTCGATCTCTCGCTCCTGCAGCACCCGCAGGATCTTAGCCTGCAGCGGGTGCGACATGTCACCGACTTCGTCGAGGAAGATCGTGCCGCCGTTCGCTCGCTCGAAGCGGCCAGCGCGCCGGCCGATCGCGCCGGTGAAGGCGCCCTTCTCGTGCCCGAACATCTCGGACTCGAGCAGGTGTTCGGGGATTGCCGCGCAGTTGACCGGGACGAACGGGCCGGCCGCTCGGCGGGACGAGGCGTGCAGGAGCCGGGCTACGAGCTCCTTGCCGGTGCCGGTTTCGCCAAGGATCAGCACGCTGGCATCCGAAGCTGCTACCTGGCCGATGGTCCGGCGAACCTTTCGCAAGGCTGCGGAGCCGCCCACCAGCGCGGTAGCGGTGTCGTGGGTGGCTGGCGATCTCATAGGCGGCAAGGCTGAATGGTACCGTAGCGGAGTGCCCGGTGCGCCCGCAAACGCGCTCGGAAGCGCTCGCGGGCGGCCTGATCTTAGGGAGCAACGTACGCCGCCCGAAAGGGCTGTCCGCTTGATTTTGCGGCGTGCGGACGCTACCCTGTCACCCCCGTCGGGCCGCCACACCGCGGCGTCCGTTGGTCCGCACTTCCTTTACCAGCATTGCTTCCGTGCCGCTTCTCCACATTGTTCGCCGTGTCATCCTTCCAGCCTGCCTGCTCGCCGGCTGCGCCACCACCGCAATTCCCCCGCAGAGCACGCCGGGTGCGCCGGCGGCGGCGGCGGCGGTCGAGAAGTTCTTCCAACTCGTCGAGGCCAAAGAATACAATGAGATGGCGTATGTTTTCGGCACCGCGAACGGGTCGTTCATGTCGCAGCGGGACCCGGGCGAGGCAGAGCGGCAAATGTACCTGATCGCGACGATTCTCGAGCACGAAAGCTTCAACATCGACAGCGAGCGGCCGGTGCCGGGGCGGCTGGGCAGGGCGGTCGCCTTCACGGTGAACATGACGCAGCGCGGGCAGTCGTATGCGGTTCCCGTGGTGACGGTACTCGGCGATGGCAGCCGCTGGTACGTCGAACGCGTGGACTTGGAAGCGGTAACGGGCAAGACGTGATGGCCGCCGCACGGCGCGCCGGAGTGCGTGGGTGATGCTGCCGCCGCTGCGGCGCGACGGTCTAGTGCGCGGCGCCTGCCCCCACGACTGCCCCGACACCTGCGCCATGCTGGTGCAGGTCGAGAACGGGCGCGCCGTCGCCGTGCGGGGAGATCCGGATCACCCGGTTACGCAGGGTTTTCTCTGCGCGAAAGTCAACCGCTACACCGAGCGAAGCTACCACCCGGAGCGCCTGCTCACGCCGTTGCGGCGGGTGGGCGCCAAGGGTGAAGGACGCTTCGAACCCGCGAGCTGGGACGATGCGCTGGACGACATTGCCGCGCGGCTCGCCGCCATCTGCGAATTCCACGGCCCGCAGGCGGTCCTCCCCTACTCGTACAGCGGGACTCTGGGGGTGGTGCAAGGCAGGGGGATGGACCGTCGCTTCTTCCATCGCCTCGGCGCGAGCCTGCTGGCCCGTACGATCTGCGCGGCGGCGGGGACCGAAGGCTGGCGCCACACGTACGGCGACCGCGT
>JBBSMO010000108.1:0-7578 GCA_038233155.1 Longimicrobiales bacterium | reverse complement strand
CGGAGCAACGATCTGGTTGTCCTTCACGAACGCGCCGTGGACGACGACCGTGCGGCCTGCAGATCGATCGAGTCCAGCATCTGGTCACCGGGGTAGAGGGCGTCTACCGCCGCGACGAGTGCCTCTGGACCGGCGCGCTCGTTGTAGTTAAGGACTCCCGCCGGATTCGCCGTAGGAAACTCGCTGCCACCCGTGATTGGAACGATGTCAAAGTCCAGCGGGATAAAGACCTCTCCATAGAACGGCTTGCCGTCCGCAATCGTGAGCAGGCCATCGGCCCCGGCCGCACTCGGCGGGGGGCACTGCGGGAGAAAGTGGATGTGCTGCGGGTGAACCATGTCCGGGACCAGTCCCTTGGCATGGACGCGCGCCTTGAACTTGCCGCCGGCGAACATGAAACGCGCCGTTCCTGTCACGCCCGAGCTGTTCAGCGGCTCGAGATCCGCCGTGTAGATCATCGGCTGATGCATGCTGGCGGTGGGGGAGGGGTTGCCGTTCCCTCCCTTCGCGAGTAGGGCCGCGCCGTCGGGCTGCAGCGCCGTGAGCTGGTCGGCGCAGCCAGCCGCGACGATGGCTAAGAGCGCGGTTGCTGCCGTGGCTTTCGCAAGTGCGGTGATCCGAATGGGGTATAGCATTGGGACGTCTCCGGTGCCGCCGTCTGGCCTCTTCATGTTTGATCGGCGGCAGCTTCAAACACGACCTCTCCCACGGACGTAGAAAACATTTGTTCAGCAGATCTGGGCAAGATCTATTCCTCATCTTTCTCGGCGCGTGCGCTCCGCCCCCGGCCTCCAAGGTGGTGGCAACCACCGCGGGTCCAGCGTCAGATCTTCGCCGAAGGCAGAGGAGCGCGGACAGGGATTCTCGGGACCGGCGGACGACTGTGTGGCGAGCACCTCATAAAGCAGCCGCGGCTGCCGGGCTCCGCGACGGTCCGCTGCTGCGCGAAGAGGCGCATCGTCCAGAAGAGCAACGCCGTCATCGGCACCAACGAGCGAAATAACGGGTGGACGCGGAGTGAGATAGGAAGGAGCTGGCTCATGCGTACAGATCGGCGCGGGTGAGCGGCAGACGGCTCCGTCCGCCGGCCGGCTTTTCCAGCAGCGTCTGGAAGAGCCCGAACTCGCCCTCTTTGAACTGCCAGGAAGCGATCCCCATGTAGAGACGCCACAGGCGGTACATCCCCGCGCCGCCCACCCGCAACGCCTCTTCTGAGTTCTGCTCCAGCCGCTCCGCCCAGTGGCGCAGCGTGAGCGCGTAGTGCTCGCGCAGGTTCTCCACATCGCGTACTTCGAACCCGGCTTTTTCCGTCACCAGGTTGGCCTCGCTCACCGGCACCAGCCCGCCATTGGGAAAGATGTACCGCTCCCGAAAGGTCCTGCCGCCGACGAGTAGCGGCTCGATCCGCTTCTTTACGGCCGCCTCGATGCCGCCGCCCCTGCGCGGGCGCCCCGCGATTCCGTGGTTGAGAAAGAGGCCGCCGGGCTTCAACAGCCGATAGGCGTGGCCGAAGTACTCCGGTAGCCGCTCTCGCCCGACGTGCTCGAACATGCCGACGCTCGCGAGCTTGTCGAAGGGCGCCGCCCGCACGTCGCGGTAGTCGGTGCAGCGCACCTCGACCCGGTCCGCCAGACCGGCTTCGGCGATCCGCGCCCGCGCCAGCTCGCACTGCTGCTCGCTGAGCGTCACCCCAAGCGCGTGGACGCCGTACCGCTCGGCGGCGTAGAGAACCAGTCCACCCCAGCCGCAGCCGATGTCGAGCAGCCGCTCGCCGGGCCGGAGACGCAGCTTGCGGCAGATGTGCTCCAGCTTGCGCTCCTGTGCCGTGTTCAGATCTTCGGTACCGGTGGGGAAATAGGCGCACGAGTAGACCATGCGCCGGTCCAGAAAGAGCGCGAAGAAATCGTTGCCCGCATCGTAGTGATAGCGGATCCCCTCCCGATCCCACTCGCGGGAGCCGGCCGCCGACTCGATCCGCGCCGGCGCCGCCCCGTATCCGGTCCCTTGGGCGCCCTTGCCTTCCCGGGGGAGCTTCCACCAGAGCCGCGCCAGCTCCAGCATCTCCCCCGGCGAGCGTACGGTGCCGCGGGCGCTCTCGAGCGCGGGGCCCGCCGTCCAGACCTCGCCCTCCAGATCGAAGTCGCCGCGCAGGTACGCCTCACCCAAGGACAGCTCGACCGGCGGCCGGAGCATGCGCCGCAGCGAGCCCGGCGCATTGATCACCACCGTGAGCTGCGATGCCCCGGTGCCGGGAATGGTCGTGCCGTCCCACAGCCGGATGTGGAACGGGCGAGATCCCGGAAGAAGCCGTGTGAGGAAAGTCGTCGCCCGCCCGGCCTCTTCGGTCAGGCGGGAGCCGGCGGGATGCATTTGCGCGTCCGGTTTAACGGTTCACCTCCGAGTAAATCCACGCAGAGTGGAGCACTGTGGTGCTTGCCGCCCGTCCGAGCACTGGCAAGTGATCGAATCCCTTCCGCATCCAGCGGATGGATTCCGACTTCGGCGCCGGGTGGGAAACGCCCCGACCGGCAAAGATCCAGGCTCCGGCACCCTTCAGGTAGCGGCAAACGGTCATTCCCCCCCCGTACTCAGCCCGATCTGCAGCAGCCGGCCCGCGGCCGGATAGTAGTAGATGGTGCCAGTCCCCGTGGGATCGGGGAAGCCGGTGGTGCTGTACTCGCGGCCGGGCACGTTGAACACCTCGGCCGTTAGGCGCACGCCTCGTACCGGGTACCACAGCTCGGCGTCTATGCGGGTGTAGCCCGGCAGCACCAAGGTGTTCCGTCCGCCAGGTAAGATCCCGCAATCCGCCCAGCCTGATTGGTCGTGCCCTGGGGCACGTAGACGCCAACGATGGGCGAATCACCATCCTCGGAGGTGCGGAGGTCATCGATCTTGTAGTTCTGCCCCGTCGGCGTTACGTCCTCGCACGGGTTCTCGTGGGGGTCGGGTTTTTTGAGGCCGTGATCACCGTAGTCCAGTGCGTTCGTTGCCGGGGTCGGCGTCCCTGCTCACCGGCTCCGGCATCCAAGGTTAAAAAACTCCGAGCGGCGGCTTCCCAGTCTGTCGGCGCAGCGGTTCGACGAGGTTCCCTTCCAGCAGAAAGCCGAGGCGCAAATCCCGGTCCTCTGCTGCGGGTAACTGTGCCAGTTTCCGCGCAAGCACCGAACTGGTGTAGTTCTGGCCTGGGTTTCGCAACGGTTCTCCATTCCGGAATTTCCAACGGAGTCGTCGATTATGCCACCTACTCCGGCCCCTCGGGCCCATCTTCGGCATGGCACCAGCGGCGGCGCAACTTCAGTCTCCCTGATCCCGCAGCCACACTACGTACCTGGCGACCGCTTTCAACTCGCCGCCACTGATCTGCTCGCTCGAGAAGGAGGGCATCGCACCCAACCCGTTGCGGATCTGGAAACGAATGTACCAGGCGGGCAAGGGCTTGTCGTTCAGCGCCACTCCGAGGCCGCGCTCCCCACCGGGGTGGCACTGTGCGCAGTTGCGGTCGAAGACCTGCTGCCCGACCGCGATCGTATCGTCGGGTACCCGCTTCTCGCCGATGATGGGTTCGCCGCGCCGCGCCGATCCGCATGCCGCAGCCAGCGTAAATAGGAGCAGAAGCGTGGTTCGCCGCGGGCACGTCCAACTCACGGCGCACCCCCACCGTCGCGGGTGATTTTCCACAGCACGCCGGTGCCGAGGCGCGGCTCCGGCCCTTGCTCCCCGATGGTCATCACCCCGAAGTCGACGACGTAGAGGGCGGAACCGTCCGGCGAGAAGCGCGCGGCGACCGGGCGCTCGAGGCCTCCACTCTCCAGCCAGGAGGCGGGGCCGTTGCGCCCGCCGCGGTTGACGGCGAAGTCGTGGATCACTCCTGTTTCCGGATGCACCCGCACCACTTTGTAGCCCACCGGCGCCAGTGTCTTGCCGACACCCGGCGCCATGTCGCCGAACTGCGCGATGAACGCCTCACCGACGTGACCGAAGACGGCGCTCCGGGAGATGTCGAGACCGTTCGACGAGGAGTGTACGCCAAGCACCGCCGCCGGCTGCGGCGGAATGCCGGGGTGCTCTGCCAGCAGGTATCCCGGTGCCTCGGCACCCGGCGCCCTGTACCAGTCGGCATCGCCGAGAAGCCGGCCTGCGTGATAGTCGGGCCACCCGTACCACCTGCCAGGCTCGATCTTCCAGAGCACGTCACCGGTGCCCCAGACTGGGCGGCTGCCGCGAACATCGTATGCGTTTTCGGTGACGTACAGCTCGCCGGCGGGCGACCAGGCCAAGCCGAACGGGTTGCGCAGCCCCCAGGCGACGACCTCGGCTTCGCCGCCCTCCGGGCGGATCCGCAGGATGGCGCCGCTGCACGGGATCTCTCCCGGGATCGTCTGCCGTGCGCGGGTTGCGGTGCCGAAGGGAACATAGGCGCCGGTGACCGCCCTGTCGCCTTCATCCGGGGTGAGCGGGTTCGGCGTCGTGAAGTTCTTGCCGGCCAGCTTGACGTCCCGGCAGGGGATGTCGTGGAAGCCGGGGTGCCGCGGCACCCAACCGAACCGGAAGTTGTCGACGCCGACTACGCCGGCGTTGGTGGCAGTCCCCTGGCCGAAGTAGAGCCAGCCGTCAGGGCCGATCACCGGACCGTTGGTGTGATGGTCGCCGAGGCTCGGCAATCCATCGATGAGGGGCGAGATGGTCCCGTCCATGCCAACGCGGACGACCCGCCCACCCTCTCGGTGCCCGGCGGCGGCGATGTAGAAGGCGCCGCCGGAAAAAGTCACGCCGTTCCAGGGCGGGTCGCTCCCCGCGGCGATCACGGCGGTTGTGCCGTCCGGCTGCACGCGAAGCAGCCGTGGCGTGGTGAAGACACCGCCGTACGAGTAGCCGGCCTCCGTCACGTACGGCCGCCCCTGCTCGTCGAATGCGACGCCGGTCGGCAGGTCGAGGCCGGTCGCCGCGGGCTCGATCCGGTACCCGGCGGGCAGCGCGATGTCGGCTACATGTATGGTGCGCGGCGCTACGAAGCGGGTCTGTCCGCCACCCCGGCTGGGCAACAGCGTGAAGCATCCGGAGAGCGCCACGCCGAGGATCACCGGCGCCATCAGGGTGGTCGCGCGACGAAACACCCGCCTTTCACCTGGCTGGTGCCGACCGTCGCGCGCCGGCCGGCGCGCGGCGCGGCTTGATTGGCAGATGCCTTCTGCGGGAATGGTCATGCCGGCGGGAGATAGGGAATTCCGTGTGCGGCAAAGATCCGCTCGACCTCGCCCGTGCGGCGTAGCTCGAGGATGGCCGCGCTGAGCGCATCCCTGAATGCCGGATCATCGGCCCGCACCACCAGCGTGAAGTTCCATCGGTCCTGCGCCTGAAAGCCGTCAACCAGAACGACATCCTCCCGATCCCGTAGCAGCCAGGCAGCAAGCGGACCCCAAATGTAGCCGTAGTCTACGCGCCGCTCGGCGACCGCGCGGATCACCGCCTCGTAGTCGTCGAGCGCGAAGACGCTGTGGCCGCGCTGCTTGAGCGTGTAGATGGGTATGGACTCCATCTCGACCGCGATCCGCGATTCGATCTCGTCCAGCGAGTGTACTGGCGGTGCGTCCTGGTGGCGGATCAGCAGGTAGCCCGCGGAATGATACGGCTCGGTCAGCGCGCCGCCTGGCAGCAGCAGCCCGTCGGCCATGGAACCGGGCTCCTCGATGGCGCCGAATGCAGCGTCGCAGCGGCCTTCGAGCACCTGTGCTTCCACGTCCTGCGTCGCGTCCGCCCAGCGGAAGAGCGCCCGCTGCCCCAGTCCAGCCGCGATGCGCCGCGCGAGTTCCACTTCGATCCCCGCCGGCGGGGACGCCCGCGCGAAGGGCATGTTGTCCGCCGCGAGGCAGAAGCGGAGCGTCTGAGGGGGTTGCTGCGCGTGAGCCGCGGCCGCGGTGGCGAGTGCCACCCCGGCCGCGGCCGCGAACCCGAACCGTGCTCTCACGGCAGCTCGTAGACGAGCATCAGGTGGCCGCGTGCCTGGTTGCGCAGCCCCGGCGCGAAGCCGTTGATCCACCCGCCCCAGCCGACGGGAAAGGCGACGTACTGCTTGCCGCCTACGGCGTAGGTCATCGGCGGCGCGTGCATCCCCATGGGCGCCTGGTGCGTCCACACGTCTTCGCCGGTGCGCGCGTTCGTGGCGTGCAGCACGCCGTCCGCCTCGCCCCAAAAGACGAGCCCGCCCGCGGTGGCGAGCACCCCCGAAACCACCGGCCAGTCGGTGCGGATCTCCCACGCCTTGTCGCCGGTCGCCGCGTCCAGCGCGCGCAGGAAGCCGTACGATTCGCCTGGCCCCAACGCCGCCGCGTCCGCGATGCTGCCCCAGAAGGGAAGCCCCTTGCGGTAGAACGCCTGGCCGGTGCGGAAGGTCGCGCAGTTCTCTATCACCGGGATGTAGGCCATCCCGGTCTGCGGCGAGAACGCCATATGGTTCCACTCCTTGGCGCCCGCCGGGCCGGGGCAGAGCGGCTCCATGGCAGAACTGTGGACGGCGACCGAGTCGATCACCGGCCGACCCGTCTGCGGGTCCAGCCGTTTCGCCCACGTCTGCCGCGCGAACGGCTTGCCCACCAGGAACTCCCCATTCGTGCGGTCGAGCACGTAATAGTGCGCGTTCTTGTCCGCGTGGATCAGCGCCTTGGTCGGGCGGCCGTCCACCGTCAGGTCGGCGAGGATGACCTCGTTGACGCCGTCATAGTCCCAGATGTCATGCGGCGTGTACTGGAAGTGCCACTTGAGCGTTCCGTCGTCCGGGTTCAGAGCGACCACGGCATCGGTGTAGAGGTTGTCGCCGGGCCGGACGGCGCCATTGAAGTCCGGGCCGGGATTGCCGACGGGCCAGTACAGCGTATTCAATTCGGGATCGTACGAGCCGGTGACCCAGGTCGGGCCGCCACCGGTCATCCAAGTCGGCAGGTCGCCGCCCCAGGTTTCGCTGCCCGGCTCGCCCGGCGCGGGAATTGTCCAGAAGCGCCAGGCCCGCTCGCCGGTGCTCGCATCGTACGCGTCCACGAAGCCGCGGATGCCGTACTCGCCGCCCGAGATGCCGGTGATCACCTTGTCCTTGATGAACAGCGGTGCGACCGTCGCCGTGTAGCCGTCGCGCCAGTCGGCGAGCATCGTCTCCCAGACAATCGTTCCGGTCTGCGCATCGAGGGCGATCAGGCGCGCATCGAGCGCAACGAAGAAGACCTTGCCGTCGCCGATGGCCACGCCGCGGTTGACCCAGTCGCAGCAGGCCGGCACATCCTCGGCGACCTGCTCGGTGTGGTGCCAGATCTCGCGGCCGGTCGCCGCGTCCACGGCGTAGACCGCGGTGTGGCCGCCGGTCGTGAAGTACATGACGCCATCTACCACGAGCGGCGTGGACTCGAAGCCGTGCGGCACGGGCAGGCTCAGTTGCCAAGCCTCCTTCAGCCCGGCGACGTTGCCGGTGTTGATCGCGCTCAGGCGGCTGTACCGCTGCGCGTCGTAGGAGCCGTGGTAGGTCAGCCAGTTGCCCGGCTCCTGCTCGGGCGCGCGGATGATGCGCTCGGACGTGACGTCCGCCGCGGG
>JBBSMO010000107.1:0-7585 GCA_038233155.1 Longimicrobiales bacterium | reverse complement strand
TGAACCGCCAGCTGCTGCGGTCGCCTCCCGCGCGCAAGATCGAGAAGCGGCGCAAAGTCCGTGTGGATGCCACCGTGGTGGAGATTAACATTCACCGCCCCGCGGACTCGTCGCTGCTCTACGACGGAGTGCGGGTGCAGCCGCGGCGCGGCTGGCGGACGAACTCGGGGGGATCCTGGTCTGGTTCTGGATGGTCATCGACCAGACGGATAACCTGGCCGGGGCTAAGGAGCTGTGCGTGCGCGACGTCTGCTTTGTCAAGCGGCGCAGGCTCGCGAGGTGCGTCCGGCACGAGCCCAACGCGGCTCCCATGCGGCAGCCGCACCGGAAACCGGCGCCGCAGAGCTCCGGAAACGGGCAAAACACGCACTCCCGCGTATTCCGCGCGCGCCCTGCACGCTACCCTCAATCCAAATTACTCCCATTCCGGATGGGAATAGCCTCAGCGGCTGAAGTCCACCACGGGTGGCTGTTCGGAGCCTGCAGGGGCTTCGTAGGGCTCCTTTCTATCCGCTCCAATTACCCGGGCGGTGATCGTCTGCGGGAACTGCCGCACGTACGTGTTGTAGCGCTGGACCGTCTCGTTGTAGTCCTGCCGCGCGACGGCGATCATGTTTTCGCTTTCGGCGAGTTGGTCCTGCAGCATCTGGAAGTTCTGCGTGGCGCGGAGCTGAGGATACGCTTCTACGGCAACGTTGATGAAGTTGCGGAATCGTTCTCCTACCGCAGCGTCGGCCGCGGCGATCTGGTCCACGTCTCCGCCTTCCACCGCTGCGTCTACCTGCTCGCTCGCCTGCTGCAGCCCGGCGCGTGCTTGCGCTACCTCGGTGAAGGTGCCTCGCTCGAACTCGGCCGCGCCTTCCACCGTCGCGACCAAGTTGGGGATCAACTGGTTGCGCTGGGTGAGCCGCACGCCAATGTCGGACTTGGCGCGCTCCGCCTGCTCATCCAGAGCCTGGATTTGGTTGTAGCCACACCCGGACAGGGAAAGCCCGCCCGCGATCAACAGCAAGCCTAGTTTGATGCGCATTTGCGCCTCCTCGAAGGGTTCAGGAAGAAGGGTCGGTGCCGCCGGAGCGGCCGTTCGCCCGGATGTCGATCCACGCCACCGCCGCTGCAATGGCTTCCAGATATTCCGTGACGAGCGGGTCATCGCTCTCGAGCGGAAGCGGGCCGGCGTTTTCGCGTGCGGAGAGGATACGCAGCAGCGGCGCCGGCGGAAAGCCGACGCGCTCCGCGGTTGCCTCTATGACTGCCCCCGGGGTGGTGGGCACGGGCAGGTTGGCGACCCGCAGCACGGTGCGGAATAGCACGAGAAAAGTGGAAAAGGACCGGACCAGCAGCTCGCCGAGCGCAGCCGGGTCTTCGGCGGCTAAAAGGTAGCTCTCACGCAGGCGGATCTGCTTGGACTTCAATTCGTGCTCGCACTGCAGCCGCAGGTGCTCGGGATCGATCTCGAGCGTCGCGAAGGGGTCGGGGCCGTGCAGCACCCGGTGCGCGTCGCGGATGTCGGCGTACTCGATGGGGAACACATCCAACGACCGCTGCAGCTCCCGCTCGCTGATCAGCAAGGGCGGCGGGTTACCGCCCTCGACCCACCGCGTAGCGACCGCGGAAGCGCGCCGCACCGTGGCCGGCGCCGTATCCGCTAGCAGCACCAGGATGTTCAGGTCAGACAGCCCTTTGCGGTACTCACCGCGAGCTGCGGAGCCGTACAGCGTCACAGAGTGAAGTGTCGCGCCATACAGCTCCGCCAGCTCCGTAGCCAGCGTTTCTACTGACCGCATTTCATCACCCATCAATCCCTCCTGAAGATATTACCAACTGCCGCTGACGCCGCCGCCGCCAAAGCCGCCGCCACCGCCGAAGCCGCCAAAGCCACCGCCGCCCCCGCCAAACCCGCCGCCGCCGAAGCCGCCGCCGCCCCACCCGCCGCGGCGGCCGCCCATCGGAATCGGAATGATCATCGGCCCGCCGCGCCGCCGCCGGCCGCCTCTTCCGCCGCCACCGCGCCCGCCCCGATTCGAGAACCAGAAGAAGAGCAGAAGCAGGATCAGAAAGATAACGAAACCATTTCCGCCACCGCCGCCGCCCGGACTGGTTGCGACGGGCAGCTCCGGCACCTCACCGGTTAGCTCGAAACCGAATCGCTCCGCGTATTCACGCGCGATTGCCGATACAGCGAGGAGAATGCCCTCGCCGAAGTTGCCCTCCCGAAAGGCAGGTAGCATGAACTGGTCGCGGATGCGGCCCGCCTCGCCCGCGGTGAGAAAAGCATTCGTCCCGAGCCCGGTTTCGATGCGGAGCTGCCGTTCCGAAGGTACGACGAGTACGATCACACCGGTGTTGCGGGCAGCATCCCCCGGCTCGCCGCTCTGGCCGACGCGCCACTCGCGCCCAATCTGCAGGCCCACATCGGTAATGGGGCGGCCCTCGAGCGAGGGGAGGGTGACTACGACGATCTCGCCGCCCGACTTCGCCCGTACCTCGTCTATGATCCGCCCGATACGGGCTGTCTCGCCGGGTGCAATCACCCCGGCGAAGTCGTTCACGTAGCCAACCGGCTGCGGCAGCTCGATTTGCGCGGCAGCCGCGGGTGCAAACAGCCCCGCAAAGGCGAGCAGAAGCACCACGGCGGTCTTCCCTCCGGCCACCCGAAACGAACGCGAGGGTTGATAAAGCTCCCGCCGCCGTGTACCTTGCTGCAAAACTCCTCTTTCACTCAAGGCTATGCCTCTTCCCGCCACGCGGAGCCGCCGATGAAGCACCCTGCTTTCCTGTTCGCCGCCATTCTGTCCGTTGCATTGACCGGGTGTGACAGTGGTCCCGGTGTAATTGTCCAAGCCGCCGTGCAGCAGGGCCAGGCTGCCGAGCCCGCCGCCCTCGCCAACCTACCGGTTCGGCTCCTGCCGTACAACCGGGACGCCATTTTCGATTCGCTCGAAGCCGCGGCGGATACTCCCGAGCCGGCTTTCCCGCCCGAGCTACTCGCACAGCAGGAGCAGGTCCAGGCAGCTCAGGGGCAGTGGCGGCAGGCCGAGGAGCGCTGGATGACGGTGCGCGATTCGCTGCGCACGATCAGCACTGAACTCAGGCAGATGGAGGCGCAGGGGCTGCGCGCCAATCCGCGCTACAACGCTCTGTTCCAAGGATTTCGTCGCCTGGATGCCGAGGTGGGCAACCTCGAGCGGGCGCAGGCGCAGGCGTTCGCCACCTTCGATCAGTTGCAGCGGGGCATGCTGTCGCAAGCGGATTCAATCCGCGCGGTGCGCGACGCGTGGGCGGAGCGGGCGTTCGAAGACTTCGACGCGGTCATCGAGGCACGGCTCGAGGCGTCGGGGCTCGAGGAGCACGTGGACACCACGTCCGCGGCCGGTGTCGCAAGGTTCAAGGTACCGAACGGGCAATGGTGGGTGTATGCGCGCTATACCTTACCCTACCAGGAGCTGTACTGGAACATTCCGGTCGAGGTTACCGGGGACAGCACTGTGGTCCAGTTGACTCGCGAAACCGCCGAGCCGCGGACGGTGATGTAGCCTTTCTCGTTGCTGTAGCGGGATACGGCAAGAGGCGCCCTTAGCGGGGCGCCTCTTCTTTTGTTGCTGCCCCTTCCGATAGGGGCGGCGGGGGTGGCGCCGCGGTGCCCGGGGGCGGCGTGGTCTCGTTGGGTTGGATGGTGGTCTCGCCGCGCGGCCTCCCGTACTCCCAGCGGCGCCGCAGCTCGGTCGAGAATTGGTATTGCAGATCGTTGCCGAGGATGCGCTGCAGCAGACGGTCCCGGCGCAGCGGCTCGTACGCCGCGCTGGTGCTCCACTGATTGTCGATCTGCCAGGCGACACTGGTGCCGCACTCGGTTCCGGCGTTGTCGCCGAAAAGCGTTGCCACTCCGCACTCTACGGTGAAGAAGACGTTGGGGAAGAGCTCCTTGCCCACCTCGACCGCTGTTGAACCCAGCCCCAGGTTGCCGCCTCCTGCAAGTTCGGTGGTGGGGCGGCCGCGTATCCGCACGAAGTCGAAGAAGCCCGCGCTCAGCAGGAACTGCTCGAGCGGTCCCAGCAGGAGCCCGCCCGCAAGCTCCTGCACGACGAGCTCACGCGCCAACCCTTCCGTCACGCCGCCGAGTTCGAAGCCCGCCCGCCCGAAGATCAGGTAGCTCAGCAGATCTGATTCGGGAAGCGGGGGCCGCGTATCCGAGGTGAGTTGGACCCTCGGCTGCTGAACGCTCCCCGTAAGCTGAACCAAGATATTCAGAGGAAGCGTCGTCCCGGTGGCCTGCGTCCGCACCCGGTACGAGGCGAGGATGTCCAGAGAGGGGTTGATGTCCGGAGTGCCGAAAAAGCTGATCTGCCCCGAGGTCACATCGAACTCGCGGGTGATGGGCCCCACGCGGAGCGTGTAGCTGCCGCGCTCGGCGGAGAGATCTCCGAACACGCGCAACTCATCGCCCGAGCGGTAGACGAGCAGCTCGCCCTGTATCTGGACGCGCACCTCCCCATCTAGCGATTCGACCCAAACCCGGTCTCCCACCACAGCCTCTAGCCCGTCGATGCGAATGCGCTCCGCCAGAGTCGGCGCGCCCGCTTCTTCGGGGATGCTGTCGGGCCCGATCCGTCCTACTTCGATGTCGGTGATCTCGAGGGGGACCTGCTCGCCAATGCCGGGAATCGAGATGGTGCCGTCATCCAGCGTAACGCGCCCGGTAAGGACGGGCACCGGCCACTGCCCGCCAAGCGCAACGCGCCCGGAAACCTCGACAGTGGCAACATCTTCGCGATCCATCGCGCGGAAATCTTGCAACGTGCTGGTCAATTGCAGGCGCGGGGTGGTGAGCTGATCGAAGACGACGGATCCGTCCACGCGAACGGTGCCTTCGCTCCTGGCGACGAGCGAATCTACCGAAAGACGGTTCCCCTCTAGGGAAAGGCGCCCGTTGATACCGGCATAGCGAACCCCGAGCGGCGCGACGCGCAGCGCGCCCCCTTGCAGAGTGATGGCCCCGGCGAGGCGCGGGTCGTTGGCCGTACCGCCGATGGTCACCTGACCGGAAGCAACTCCAGCAGCCTCGCTGACCTGGGGCGCGGCAGCCATGAGCAGGGCGAGCGGGAGCGAGTCAGCCAGCAGGCGCGCCGTCAGCGGTTCATCCTCCTGAAGCAGAAACTCGGGAGTAAAGTCAGCGATGGAGAGCTGCATCGGGATGTCTCCCTCGGCGAACGCTACTCGCTGGTTCCCGGCCCACCCCGAGCCATTGGCGGCGAGGCGCCCGTCCGCAAAACGCGCGGCTACGACGAGGGTGTCAGCGCCCGCGCCGACGTAACTGGGGTTGATGACGCGCGCATCAAAGATCAGTTCGGGATTCTCGACCGGGCCGCTGAGCGAAGCGTTCATAGACAGCAAGCCAGCAAGCGCGGGCGGATCTGGCGCCAGACCGGCCAAGTCCCCAAGATCCACATTCGAGGCGGAGATCTCGAACTCGGCGGCTCCCGTGGGGGGCATCTTTCCGTTCACGAAAATGCTGCCCTGCTGGCCTCCCCCGCGCCGGAAGAGCAGGCTGTCCACCGCAAGTCCGTCGACGCCGCCCCACTGCAAGCGGGCGGGCGCGGCGAGTTGCCAGTTGCTCCCGCCTATGCGGAGCGAGAGCGAATCCAGCCCGACGCCGCGCAGGGATTGCTGGTCGAGCTCCGCCACCGCGGCGAGAGACAAATCGGCTTCCTGGTCCCGGC
Source organism: Longimicrobiales bacterium (assembly GCA_038233155.1). Taxonomy (GTDB): domain Bacteria; phylum Gemmatimonadota; class Gemmatimonadetes; order Longimicrobiales; family Longimicrobiaceae; genus JBBSMO01. The sequence goes on along the minus strand of JBBSMO010000107.1, from coordinate 1,865 downwards.
GGGCGGTTAGATTGACGGCAACGCGACCCGGCTCGGCCGCTAGTCGCACACCGAGCGCCTCGAGAGATTCGCGGCCTGCGAGCACCACATCTTCCGAATCCAGGCTGGCGGTGCCTGTCCAGATGCTATCCGCGCGGGAGACGGCGGCGGCCGCTGCAAGCGTTGCAGCCTCCCACTCGCGAAATCGCAGATTGCGGCCGCGCGCTGTGATGTCGATCACCGGCTCATCCAACGACCCCGCCAGGGACCCCTCGAGCGAGAGGGAACCAGCGAGCCGCGGCTCGTCTTCCGGGGAAATGAGCCCGGCGACGGGCGCTAAAACCGCGAGGTCGGGAGCGTTGACGCTCAGGCGCAGCGGCTCGGCGAGCGGCCGCGTGAGGCCCCATGAGCCCGCGGCGGCTACCCGCGCGCTCCCGAGCACGAAGGCCAGAGTATCGATCCGCAAGATTCCGTCGGCAAGTGCAAGCCGCGCCAGCCCCGTTTCGAGCGGCACTCCGCCGAGCGATGATGACCCCGCGGTGAGCGCGAAGCGAGCATTCATGGCGCGCGGGTCGGCGCCGCGGCCTTCCGCGGTGAAGCTGCCCGTCAGTTGCGTCTCTGGAAAGTTGTCTCCGTCCGGCAGGCGGCGCAGGTTCAGCCCCGCGACCTGGCCGGTCAGATCGTAGGCGGGAACATCGCCCGCCGCATACCAGCCGTTCACTACGAGCGCCGAAGGCGGATTCACGCCTTCTGCGCTCTGCAGATCCAGATCGATGCGGTACGGCTCGCGCCCGCCGCCGCTGATGCCGATGCGCCCGCCGACCGGCGACTCGAAGAGCCCCGGCGCTCCGAGCAGAGTGCCAACGCGGAAATCGCTGACCACGCCGCCCGCATCTACCTGCACTACACCGCCGGGGCGGCGCACCCGCCCTTCAAGCGCGAATCTTCCCGCGGACTGGTCGAGATCCACATCAAAGCTGAAATCCTCCAGCGAGCCGGCGGCGGTGACCGTCCCGGTCAGTGGCCCCTCGACCGGCACGTCGCGCGAAAGGATGCCGGCCGCGCGAAACGCTTCGAGCTCGGCGGCCAAGGTGAAGCGCAGCGGTTCGCCGAGCGCGATATCTACCTGGCCATCTATGGCGCCGGCGTCGCCGCGCAGATTGGCGCCTAAGTGTACTGAATCTGCGGTGCCCCGCAGCCGGACGGGCCCGGCGAGCTGCGCGGAACGGAAGGGAAGTGCCGGCACGAGGGCGGACAGAGTAGCCAGCGCAAGCGGCTCCGCGGCCACGCTGATGTCGTAGCGCAATGCCGGCTCGAGTTGCACGCTGCCGCTGATCCCCGCGAGGCGGGTCGGCACGACGGTGCCCGCATCCAGCGAGAGCTCGCCCCCGCCGATGTCCAGCGCGGCGGGGGTGCCCGAAACTGAAACAAAGCCGCTCAGCGTGCCGCGCAACCGCTCCTGCTGTTCCGGAAGCAGGGGCCGCAGCGCCGCGAGGTGAAGCGGCCGCAGCGAAATCATCAGATCGCGGAGCCGGGCGTCGCCCGCGGCGGGATCGTAGTCGATGCCACCCTGCAACGCGATGACGGAGGGCTCGGCATCGGGCAGATCCCGGGGCGTGACGGTGGCGAGCAGATCTACCTGCATGGGCCCGCCCGCCTCGCCCGCCGCGTCGCGGATGCTGCCGCGCACCTCGCCCGCGTACGGGAAGCGCTCCTGCAACCCGAAGGCCTCGAGCGCGCGCAGATCCAACGGGGCGAGCGCCAGATCGCTGGAAACGATGGCCGGCGCTGCATCGCCCCCCACCAGGAGCTGCACAGAGCCACGGAATTCGGAGGCGTAGCCGGTGGCGGTCATTTCGCGGGCGGCCAGCGCCAACCGGCCGTCG
>JBBSMO010000106.1:0-7599 GCA_038233155.1 Longimicrobiales bacterium | reverse complement strand
CCCCTCGACGGGGATGGCTACGTCCGTCCCGAACGCACCCGAAGCGGAGGTCGCGATCCCCTCGACCTCGGCGGCGACGGCACCGTCATCGCCCTCATCCTCAGAGCCGTTCAGGCGCAGGTAAATTCCGCCGCCCAGCAGCAGCACGACCAGCAGGGCGGCGCCGATACCGAAAAAACGTGAGGAGCGGAAGTGTGGCAGCTTCATCTACGGCAGAGGCGCAAGGGAGATGGGATCGCGACTACCTACGTAGTACAAACATACTATGACAGAGTTCGATGCTTCACAAGGCCGTGCCTCTGCAGCTACCCGCTCCGCCAGCAGCACGCAGCCTCGCCCGCCCGGCGGTGTTCCCGGCACGCTGCGGCGGGCCCGCCGGTTTGGAACACCGGGGCAACGCAGAGCTTGGACCCGCTGGAGGCCGCAAACGTTGCCTGCACTCCATGCAGCCCGGGCGCGCGAAGCTGGCGGAGCGGGCTGCCTCCTGCGGTGTACGCCGCACCCGCTCGCTCGGCGGCTTGGGTTACCGGGGCATGGAAATCTGTTCGACCACGACGCGGTCGATGCCGAGGTCATCAGGATCGATCCACGCAGCACGGCCGGAGGCGCTGAACGCAGCGGGGAGCGCGCGACCCGTCAGAGTTCCCAAGTACCGCCCGCGGCTATCGACCAGGTCTATCGGCCCGCCGCTCGTCTCGCGTTGCCCAGCCCGCCGGATCCACGAGCGGCCCCTGTACCGGAACCCCCGCCGAACGAGACTGAGGGAGTTGTGCATGGGGGCGAAATGCCGGTCTAACTTGTAGTCAGGTTACGATGCGGCCTGCGCAAACTCCCGCTGAAAACATGTAGGGGACACGGAATCCGTGCAATCGCCCATCAACGCCCTGTCGTTCACTGCTTCCGTACGGCGGCCCCTGAGGTATCGGGCGCGATGTGACTCTCAAGAAGTGGCGCGCGCCGCCTCGAGCTGCTCCGGCTTGCCGATGTCGATCCACTCGTACTCGTCTATGCGAAACGGCAGGATGCGCTCCCCCTGCTCTGCCAGCCGCAGGTAGGGGTCGAGGATCGAGAAGGCGCCCGTTTCTGTGATCAGATCGAAGATGCGCGGCGAGATGACGTGCACGCCGCCGAACCCCAGCTTCCGCACTTCACCCCGCCGCTCGCGCACGCGCAGATACAGGCCCTTGCGCTCATCCGTCCGCCCGAGCAGCCCTATATCGTCGAATAGCAGATACCGGCTCGTCTCGCGCTGCATAACGGCCAGCGTAGCGAGCGGCTCACCCGCAGTCGCATGGGCTGCGTACATCTCCGCCAGCGGCAGATCCGTCAAAATGTCGGTGTTATGCAGAAAGAATGTCGCATTGCCTTGGAACCCATCTCGCGCGTGCAGCAGTCCCCCGCCAGTTTCTAGCGGCGCTCCAGGCTCGCGCGACAAGACCACCTCGACGCCCCAGCCCTCCCGCTCGCGCACATACTCCTCGATCTGCTCGCCGAAATGGTGCGTGTTGATAACCAACCGGTCCGCGCCGGCTGCTATCAGCCGTAGCGCCACCCGTTCGAGCATCGGCACGCCATCAATCTTTACCAGCGCCTTGGGCATACTCTCGGTGAGCGGCCGCAGCCGTGTTCCCAGTCCGGCGGCGAGCAGCATTGCATCCATCATTGATTGCGGATTGCGGATTGCGGATTGCGGAATGAAACCGCAGCTCTGCGCCTGCCGGGTCGCGGCGCCCGCACGGATTGCTTCTTGGGGCCGCGCGTCCATTTCTCTGCATGTACGCCCGCGGCGCATCTCGCTTTCAGCCGGCGACCATTGAGTCGCGATCGCCGCATTCGGCGCCCCGCCTTGTTCCCCGGCTCACCCCTCATCTCCCCCCAAGCATGAACGCGGGCTCCGAGCCTCTCGCTGTTCTCCCTTCCGCCCTTGGGGGGGAAGGGCCGGGGAAGGGGGGTCCCGGGGAAGGACCGCGAAAGGCGGGGGACGGGGAGCCCGTGGGCGGCAGCGGCCGGACGGCGTCGACGGTTCACTCCCCCGCACGCACCGCCTCCGGCTCGATAGGTCGCGACGCGCGGACCTGCCCATCCCCGCCACTAAACGAACTCGGGTGCTGTTCTCCCCCTTGCCCCCCTTGTGGGGGAAAGGGGGCCGGGGGGATAGGGGGGGCCTTCGCCGGAGCCTGCACATCCGCAGATGGCGGCGGCTTCGCGGCGTTCGCCGGCCATCTCCCCTCTTCCCTGTGATTCAGCCGGATGTTGACCTCGGGAAAGTCCTCACCGAGCTGGCGTGCCAGCCGCTCGGCCATGTACACGCTGCGGTGCTGCCCGCCGGTGCAGCCGAAATGGACGGACAGGCTGGTGAACCCCCGATCGAGGTACTTCTCGACCTGGCTGTTGACCAATGCCTGCACGTGCTCCCAGAACTCGCGCGCATCTTCCTCCTGCTCGAGAAATTCTATGACCGGTGCGTCGCAGCCGCATAGCTCCGTGTACTCGGCGTATCTGCCGGGATTGTGGATCGCGCGGCAGTCGAAGACGTACCCGCCGCCATGCCCCGCAGAATCATCGGGGTAACCATGTTTGTAGCTGAAACTGCCGATCTGCACGGTGAGCCCGGGTGCGGCGGCGGGTTGCCGCTTCCGCAGCGTCTCCGAATCCGCTAACCGTTGAAAGACCTGCGTCAGCTCGGGCAGCTTCACCGGCAACAGCCCGGACTCGAGCAGTTGCTCCAGGTTATCTATAGCGGGAGGAACGCTCTGCAGAAAGCGCGGCTTGCGTTCATAGAACCCGCGGGAGCCGTACGCGCCCATCGCCTGCATGATCCGCACGAGCACATAGCCGCGGAAGTGCTCGCGGAAAAGGTCCCGGTCTACAGCAAGGTACTCCTCGATCTCGTCTAGATAATGATCTAGTAACAGCTCCCGCACCGATTGGGGGATGGCGGCCTTGGCGTCATAGAGCAGAGATGCGACATCGTACTGGAGCGCGCCGCGGCGGCCGCCCTGATAGTCGATGAACCACGGCTCCCCGTCCCGCAACATGACGTTGCGGGACTGAAAGTCACGGTACATGAAGTGGCGGGTGTCTGCACGGAGCAAGAAGCCCGTCAGCCGCTTGAAATCTTCCTCGAGGCGGCTCTCGTTGAACGGCACGTGCGCCAGCTTCAGAAAATGATACTTGAAATAATTCAAGTCCCACAATATCGACTGTTTGTCGAACGCCGCCCGCGGGTACGCGTGAGAAAAATCTATCTTCTTGCCGCCCTCGATCTGGAAACGCGGCAGAGTCCCTATTACCCTGCGGTATGCCGGAATCATCGAATCCGGGAAATCTCCCGGCTCGCTGTCTCGCGCGGCGGCGAGCGCATCGAAGAGTGTGGTCTCGCCGAGATCCTCCTCGAGGTAGGCGCCGGCGGCCTCGTCCACGGCGTAAATCTCCGGCACGGGGAGCCCCGCCTCACGGAAGGAGCGTGAAAAAGACAGAAAGGCGCGATTCTCCTCATGGTCAGGACCGAAGACGCCAACCACGGTGCGGCCGTCATCTCCAACCAGGCGGAACATGCGGCGGCTCGAACCGTCCGCGTCCAGCGGCAGAACGGTCGCGGGAGCCTTTCCAAAGGCGTCTGAGAACAGCCGGGTGAGAGTCTGCTGCAATTCCGTAGAGCTTGCGAGAATGACAAAGGACCATCGAGAAGATGGATTGCGCCGCAGTCCGCGTGCAAGTCAGGGACCGCCCATCGGTCCAGACCACGGCCGCATCATGGCGATGGCGAGCACCGCGACCAGCAGCACCGCGAACAGAAGGACGGCAATCGTCAGGCAGGCGTTCACGCCGCACCCGGTGCGAATACGGACCAGCTCGGAGGTTGAATCAGCCACGGCCTCTCGCTTTACGGTACACGCCTTGCCCGCTGTAATATGCCTTCCATCATCTCCCGACGCCACCATAGCATGCACACCGATCCTGAAACGACTGGAGCGGGCGACCGCCAGGCCGCCGAGAGCAATGGGCAATCGCTCTCGGCCACTGAGCACCCGCGGGATGCGAACAACCGCCAGGCCACTGAGCCGCAGGCGAAGAACCGGCTCGCCGCCGAAAGCAGCCCGTATTTGCTCCAACACCGCGACAATCCCGTCCATTGGTACGCATGGGGCGCGGAAGCTCTCGAGGGCGCCCGGCGCGAGAACAAGCCGATCCTGCTGTCCGTTGGCTATTCCGCCTGCCACTGGTGCCACGTGATGGCGCACGAATCATTCGAGAACCCGGCCATCGCGGCGTTGATGAACGAGCACTTCATCAACGTCAAAGTAGATCGCGAGGAGCGGCCCGACATCGACTCGGTCTACATGAGCGCCGTCCAGGAGATGACCGGCCGCGGCGGCTGGCCCCTCACGGCGTTTCTGACGCCCGAGGGTGTTCCGTTCTACGGCGGCACCTACTTCCCGCCCGAGCCCAGGCATGGGATGCCTTCGTTTCCGCAGGTGCTGCTGGGCGTCAGCCAGGCGTTCCAAGAGCGGCGGGAAGATGTAGAGCGCACCGCCGGCGAGATGCAGACCCTGCTCGAGCGCAACTTCAGCATGCGCGCCGCCCCCGCGACCCTGGATGCCGCCCTGCTCGATGGCGCCTTTCGATCCATCGCGTCGCGTTTCGATCCTCGCTACGGGGGCTTTGGCGCCGCGCCGAAGTTTCCGCAGCCGCTGACGCTCGAATTTCTGCTGCGGTACTGGAAGCGGGAAACCCCCTCCGGAGCGGCCAATCAATCGCCCGTAGCGGCGGAACGGGCGGCCGCGGACGCGCTGCGGATGGTGGACCAGACGCTGACGCAGATGGCGGCCGGCGGCATGTACGACCAGGTCGGCGGCGGCTTTTCGCGCTACAGCACCGATGCGCAGTGGCTGGTGCCTCACTTCGAAAAGATGCTCTACGACAACGCTCTTCTAGGGCGCGTGTACCTGCACGCTTACCAGATTACGGGCGATGCGGAGCACCGGCGCATCGTAGATGAGATTCTCGGTTATGTGCTGCGGGAGATGCGCTCGCCCGACGGCGGCTTCTATTCGGCGCAAGATGCGGATAGCGAGGGGGTCGAGGGCAAGTTCTATGTCTGGTCGCCAGCGCAAGTGGATGCCGTGTTGGGCGATAAAGACGGGCTCCCCTTCCGGCGCTTCTACGACATCACCGAAACTGGAAACTGGGAGGGCACGAGTATTCCGCGGATACGGCGCCCTATTCCGTTAGTCGCGGAGGAGCTGGGGATGGAGCCGGCTGAACTGAGCGCGCTGCTCGCCCGCGGCCGCCGTAAGCTCTATGCCGCCCGCTCGCAACGCACCTGGCCGGGCCTGGATGACAAGGTCCTCACCGCCTGGAACGCGATGATGCTCGCGACCTTCGCCGAAGCATCGCGCGTACTAGGCGACGCGGATTATCAGGCCGCCGCCGTCGCCAACGCGGAGTTTCTGCTCCGCGAGCTGCGGCGGGACGGCCGCCTGTTGCGCACCTTCCGCAATGGCGAAGCGAAGATCCCCGCCTTTTTGGAAGATCACGCCTTGCTGGCGGATGCGCTCGTCACGCTCTATGAAACGACCTTCGACCCGCGATGGGTGCGCGAGGCGACCACGCTGGCTGACACCATGATCCGTGACTTTTGGGATGAAGAGCAGGGTGTGTTCTACGACACTCCGGCCGGCGGCGAACAGCTCGTCGTCCGCCCGCGGGACCTTTACGACAACCCCATGCCCGCCGGCACATCGGCCGCGGCGGGCGCGCTGCAGCGCCTCGCCGCCCTCACCGGCGAGCCCCGCTACTCGCGAACTGCGGTTCGTGTTCTGGAGGGCATGGGCAAGCTGATGGCAGAGATGCCGTCGGCCTTCAGTCATCTGCTCTCGGTTCTGGACCGCCACCTTGCTACGCCGCGCGAAGTCGCGATTGTCGGAGAACGCGATGCGACCGGTACACGCGCCCTGCTGGACGTCGTCTTCAGCCGCTACCTGCCGAACACCACTATCGCGTTGCTCGATCCCGATCAGGATGCGGCAGTCGCAGAGCTGATCCCGCTGCTGCAAGGGCGCGTCACAATAGACGGCAAAGCCGCGGCATATGTCTGCGAACACTATACCTGCCAAATGCCGGTCGCGGAACCCGAGGCGTTGCTCGGGCAGCTTGGTGCCGACGCTCAAAGCATCCGGCCGGGATGAATTCGAAGCGGCGTGCTGCAGGGTATACGGGAGGGATGCCTCCGTTGCCGCTAAAGTCAGGAACCAACGCACCGCACCGAACAACTGGACCCCGGCCTACGGCGGGGTGACGAGCCACCCCCGTGCCGTCATTCCGGCGGAAGCCGATATCCACTCCACCGAACAACTGGACGCTGGCCTTTCTGCCGATCGGATGTACAACCGCTCCAGTTCTCCGCCGCTTACCCTCCCAACTGCCCGCGCAACGCTCCGGCCGGGAAATCAGCGTTATGCACGTTGACGTAGTAGTCCGCCGGGTTCTTGCGGATCTCCTTGACCAACTCCTTGCTAACCGCAGCGCACCCGCTCGACGAACCGTCCGCCGGCGCGGCGAGGCCGACGACAACCGGGCCCGGCGACCCGGCCGGTGCTTCGTGAATGTGCGCTGCGCGCGCCGGAGCGATTCCCTCGACGATCAACTCGAAGCAGACCTCCCCCTGGCCTTGGTTCAGCGTGATTCGCGCAGTGCCGCTGCCATCCGGGTCGCCCGGGCCGGGCACCTCGGCGGCACCAGTCAAGGCAGTAGTCAGGAGCTTGCCGCCGTGTTCGCCTGCGATCTTAGCGAGGGCTGAACCGGCATCGGCGGCGTCGGCACGCATAGGCGCGTCTGGCGAGCAGGCGGCGAGGCCCAGCACCAACCCGAAAACGGACCATCCAATGGTTTTGCGCATGCGTTCCTCGTGGAGAAAAGGGGAAGGGCAGGGTTGCGGCAGCAGGCGCGACCGCAACCACCTATCTGCCCCGTACGCAATAGAGGCGTCGGAATCTCCTTCGTCAATGATGAGGTTGATGATGTGGCAGACCGCTGGCGCTTGCGCCTCGCGCCCTGCGGCGCGAAACTGGTGAAGAATCCTGTATTCCTTTCAGCCGCTTGATCCCGATGGTTTACTGGTCATTATGTGCCCGACAGATCCTGCTGCTGGTCGTTCCGCTGCTCGCCGCCTGCGGGGCCGGAACATCGGCGATGAGCGATCCGCCCGCGCCCGCGGGCAGTGCCGCGCCCCCGCCCGCGGTCGCTGCCGGGGAATGGCGTATCCCCGCCACGCAGGCACCGGCTCCCATCAGCCGCTCCGAGTATGCGGCCCGGCGGGAAGCGCTTGCGAGCGCACTGGCCGAAGAGGGGGTGTTCGTCGCCTTTGGTTCTCCCGAGCCGCAGACCGACTACTCGACCTTCGCGCAGAATTCCCCTTTCCGCTATCTGACGGGGATCACCGAGCCCGGTGCGGCGCTGGTGATGATCAAGTCGGGGGGAACCTACACCGAGCAGCTCTTCGTGCTCGAGCGCAACCCCGCGCGCGAGGTTTGGGAGGGTGCCCGCCTCGGTGCGGAAGGGGCCCGCGCACTCACTGGCATCCCCGCCACCACAGTG
>JBBSMO010000105.1:0-7618 GCA_038233155.1 Longimicrobiales bacterium | reverse complement strand
CGGTCTGGCCGCCGCGGTGGTGCGGACTATCAGGGCGCCCTCCAGTCCGTTGCTGCGGTGCGGATGGTAATAAAACCCTTAGCGGCCGGGGGGCACCTCGCCGAAGTTCACCTCCCATACGTCGCCGGGGTCTACAAGGACGGGGGACTGCGCCTGCTCCAGGCCGGGAACGGCGCCAGGGGCTGCGTCCCAGACTATGGTTTCTGGTTGCCGCCCCGTCTGCACGAACCGCAGGATGTCTCCCTGGCGGATGGTCAGCTCCGCGGGCGCGAAGCGGTAGCGGACTCCCTCCTGCCCGACGCGCACGAGATGTACCGTACCCTCCCCGCTTGCGGCGCCCAACTGCGCGAGCGGCAGTACCTGCTCGTCGGCAGCAGCTGCTACCGCATCGTCAGCGGCAGGCGAACCGCATGCGGCGGCCAATGCCAACGGGGCGAGCAGCCCGGCAGTTTTCCGCAACAGCCCGGCTATGCCCATCAACGAACCCCGTTGGGTAACACCGAAACGTACGCGGCGAGGGCGCGCATCTCTGCATCATTGATGGCGATGCCGCCCTCCGGCGGCATGGGAACCGGAAACTCGCGGGGCTCCGCAACGCCGGCACGAATCACCTCCATGATCGCCCCGGCATCCCCAGCCGAATGGATCCAAACGGTATCTTGCAAGGAAGGGCCGAGCTGGGTCCCTTCCCCGTTCGAGCCATGGCAGGCAATACAGCCGCGGGTATACACGGCTTTGCCTTCATTGATCATCTCGAGGCTGATGCCCGGCGGGAGAGAGGTGGCGACTTCCGGCGGGACGGCAGCGGAGACGGCAACTACGGTGCGCTCGCCTAGCGCCACATCACTGCCGACGGTGTCGCCGTTTCCCTCGCCACAGGCGGAAAGGGGGATCAAAGGAGCCGCGAGCCACCACAACAGCCGTCGCGTGCCAATTGCCATGTTGTTGATGCTGCTACCGCCTCGCCTCAAGCAGAAATAAATGCCTCGGAAGATGGCTGTCCTTCTGCAGAAGGCGTTCCCGCTGGTTCGGCGGCCATGCTTTGCGCTTGCGGCCGCGGAATGCCGCAGCGGATGCAGAAGCTCCATTCCGGCTCTACCGGATACGAGCAGGCGGTGCACGGCAGGGCGACCTGGCTTTGCCCGCAAAATGGACAGAATTGCAGCTCGGGCCGGTCTGGCAAAAAGCTGTGGCAGCTCCAGCACCCGGCAGCCGCCGCGGGAACTTGCGCGGCAGATCCGGAAGCCTCGGTTTCCGCGGCGCCAGCGATTGCCCGAGATCCGGCAGGCGGAGCGTCTTCCGGAGCCGGGTACAGTTCGGGCGGCTCCGGTTCCGCACCAGCGGCACCGGCGGCGGCAGGCGGCGGAACTGGCGATGGCGGCAGCTCCGGTTCGGGGGGTGGCGGCACCGCTCCGGCTGACTGGGTCGCGGCGGTCGCTTCACTCCGGCCGGTATCGCCCGCCCGGGGAGACACAGCCAAAGGTGCCCGCTGGTTCAACCGGACGTTGACGGCCGCGTAATCCCGATAAATACCGACCAGAGGGTTGTTGCTGCGCAGTTCCCTGCGGAAGTCGTCCTGTGCCTGCGCAACATCGATCAGCAAGTACTCTCGTTCCCCAGCGAGCAGCCGGAGCAGGGTGTGCTCGTACTGCGCCAACTCGCCGAAGCCGAGTTCGTCGCGCACCGCCCGGTACGGAACCAGCCGCTGGTAGATCTCCGCAATAGCCACCGGGCGGGACGCGCCCCCGTCGCCTTCCTCTGCTAGCGCTTGCACGAGGCGGTGGTACAATCGATCCAGATGGTCCATTGCGAGCAGTTCAGGGATATGAGGAGCCGAGCAGCGCCCGAACCTCGGGCGGGGCGCGGGAAAGCACGCGCGCCGCCGCGGCATCGTCGCCCGTTTCGCGCAAGGCGCGCACCAGGCCGATCCACGCTTCGGGTGCCTCCGGAGCGCGGGCTACCGCGTCCCGAAAGCGCGGTACCGCCGCCTGCGCCTGCCCGCCATCCAACAACACGTAGCCTAGCTCGCTCTGCAACCCGGCGTCGGCGGGGGCGGCGGCGAACCCGGCGCGGATTGCGTCGCGTGCCTCGGGCAAGCGCCCGCCCCGCCGGTGGATTCGCGCGATGTACAGCCAGGCAGTCGCATCGTCCGGGTTGCTCTCGGCATGGCTGCGGAAATGTGGCAGCGCCTGCTCCCCGGCACCGGTGCGGAAGAGCGCAATCGCCTCGTCCAGCTCCCCGGCCGGCCGGCCCGGTCCCAGCCACATCACAAGCAGGAGAAGGGTTGCTGCACCGCCTATGATCGCGGCGGCGAGCCGCCACCTGAACCGTCCTGCAGCAGGCGCCAGCGGAGCAGGGACCGCGTGCACCGGCTCATGCTCGGAGGGCGCTGGCGGGGGAGCGTTGGGCGGCTCGTCCGAAATCTCCCGGGCGATCTCGGCTTCCGCCAGTTCCGTCGTGCGGATCAGCGTGCGGGTCTCGCTCTCGGTCGGCTCCATTCCTCCGGTCCGCTGGCCGCGGCTCCGGAACACCTCGTGCGCACCAGCGGCGAGTTCAATCGAGATTCGATCCCTGCTCCGAAGCTCGGACAACAACATGTCCCACCCCATCTCCGCGGGCGCCAATGCACTGAGCCGGACAGCGAGGGGGGCCCCCGGGTCATCACGCAGCAGAAGGCGAAGCGAACTCTCCAACGCATTGGCCACCGCCAGCCAGGCGGCGCCGGGCGCGCCCGGCGTGTTAACGGAAAGCACGCGGCTCTCCTCGGCGACCGACCTCAGCGGAGCCAGGCGGGAATGCGGGCGGGCGCGGCTATCCAATGCGGCGGCGGCGGGCGTTCAGCTCTCTATGCGCAAGAGGCCGATGCGGGCACTTTCCCGTAGAAAGCTCTCGGGGTCTGTGCAGGGGAGGTTACACCCGGTAAGCTCCCGGACCCGCGCCGCCGCACTGGCCATGAATTCGTCCAATGGCTGGACGGGGTCGGCAAGAGAGTCGCGCATCCGGGCTACGATCTGCTCCCAGGTGCCCGTGAAGGTGGCCCCTTCCGTCGTGCGTACACGGTGGATGCAGGCGGAGGCGAGGACGTCTGCCTGCTGCATCCTGGGCGGGTGTACTCCGCGGAATGCGCCTTCGCTGCGAAAAATACCTGCTGGCGGGCGCGCCTGCTCCTGCTCGAAAGATGCCTCGACCTCGGCGAGCAGATGATCGATCGCGTCGGGTTCCACTTCCAGTTCGGCGAGGCGCGCTTCCCAGTTGCGGATCTTTTCGGCCGCATCCGCCCCGGGGTTGCGACGTTTCAACTCGATTGCCCGCCAGAGCGACAACGGGTCCCAGTGCTCGGCCGGGGGCACCCGCTCCATCTCGAGCAGGGAGCGCTTCCGGTCGCCATGTTCGAAGAGGAGATGGGCGAGGTAGATTCGCGCTTCGTGCAACTGCGGGTCGAGCCGCAATGCCCGCCGCAATTCCCGGCGGGCACCCAATGGGTCACCCAGCGCGTGCAAGGTGTAGGCGAGGGCCGCCCAGGCCTCCGCACAGTCTTTGTTCGCCGATGCGACTTCGAGCAGCCGTTGGCGCGAGTCGTGATAGTAGCCTTCGCGGTACAGCGCACGACCCATGGCCAAGCCCAGTTCGGTGTCGGTGCCCATGCCGAGACCGGCAACGTGCGCGAAGCAATCTAGGGCTTCCTCTTGTCGGCCGAGCTTGAGCAGTGATTCGCCGAGCCCCACCCAGGCGTCTTCTTGGCCGCGATCCAACTGCAGGGCGGCATCGAAGGCGCAACGCGCCCAACCGAACTCCTCACGCGCCAGCCTCACGTACCCAACTCCTACCTGCAACTCGGGCGATTCAGGGTAACGGCTCAGCCCCTCCCGAAGAAGCCGCAGCGCCTCTTCATAATCACCCGCATTGTAAAATTCATGGGCCTGCTCGTCGAACTCTTCTGAACTGAGGAAGGGTATCTCCATCAGGTCGAGGGGCGAAAGGGGCGGCCTGCACGAACTGCCCGGCCAACGCACCGGCGGAAACGCGCACCGGGTGGCACCGTGCAGATCGTGGGTGAGGACCCGCAAAGATAATCACATCCCCGGCGCTCTACCAGTCCTGCAGGGCGTGCGTGCACAGGCCGCCGCTACTCTTCTCAGGATAAAGTACAGTTTTGCCGTGCCGTTGCCGATCCCTATAAGCAGGAATTCCGTTCACGCCGCCTGTGAGGCCTGGCCTCCGTAGCGCGAACACTCACCGAGCCGAACAGAGAAGCCAGCATGCTACGCGGTCGTATCCTGATCGTCAGCGATGAAGCGGAGGTAATTGCGGAGCTGGACCCCATCATCCGCGACGAAGGTCATCTCACCCTGCGCGTCTCCAGCGCTAGCGATGTCCTCAATGTATTCGACGAGGGGATCATTCCCGATATCGTCATCTCGCAAGCGCGGGAAGAACACGATGTCGGCGACCTCGTATACCTCAGCCGCTTTCACCAGTTGAACCAGTTGGGCCAGCACATGGTCGTCTCGGATGGCGACCGGCCGCTGCCCGCGCCCAGCCAGTCTTTTCCGTCTGCCGCCCAGGAACCGTTCGCGGTGCTGACGCGGCCGTTCAGCGAAGACCGGGTCCGGAGCGCCATTCAGGCTGCGATGGGCGAGGTGCGCCGCGGCCTTGAGTCCTTGCGGGCGGAGATGTTCCGCGAAGCAGCCCGGATGCAGAAGGCGATTCGCGACGCGCAGCTCGAGATGGTGACGGCCATCGCCCTGATGATGGAGGCCAAAGACCCCTATATGAGAGGGCATTGCGAACGAGTTTCCGAACTTGCGCGCATGGTAGCCGAAGAGATGGGTGTACCGGAAGACGAGACCGAACGCCTCGGCACGGCTGCACTGGTCCACGAGATCGGCAAGATCAGTGTACCCCTCGCAGTGCTGCACAAGGCGGGCAAAATTACCGAAGAGGAGCTGCGCCAAGTGCGGGCCCACTCGCAGATCGGTGCTCAGATCGTCAAGGCCGTTCCGTCGCTCACCCGCGTCGCACGGCTCATCGAGACGCAGTACACCGACTATGCAGAGTTGGGCGACCAGATCCCGCTGGATGATCCTGAGCATCTGCTCGCCAGTATTCTGCGGATCGTTGACAGCTACGACGCGCTCACTTCGCAGCGCTCGCACCGCGGCGCTCTCGATCGCACCCGCTGGGTAAAAATTCTTCGCAGCGGGAGCGGCTCACAGTTTCACCCGGAAGCGCTGGACGCCTTCTTCGCAGTCGAAAGCCGCCTGGCAGACAAAGCCGCGTAGCGCCGGAACTGCACCGTGCTGTTTTCAGCATCCTCTAACCGTGATGAAAAGCCCGCGGCGTCATGCGACGCCGCGGGCTATTTGTGTCGCGGAGACTCCGGGCATCCGCTCGTCAAGGTTCGGCGCTGGCTTCACCGGCATCGGTTTCATCTGCGGCTTCATCCACGGTTTCGCGCCGCGACAGGCGCAACAGGGACACACGGCGCTCGTCAACGGCCTCGACTTCCAGGCGGATCTGCTCGCTGCCAGACACGACCTCGACCGCATCTCCAACGACCGGCACCCGCCCGAGGGCGCCGAACACGTAGCCGCCGACGGTATCGAAATCATCCTCCGGCAGCTCGATTTCGAGGTGTTCGTTGACGTGCGAGATTGCCGCGGCACCATCTACCAGGGTGTGACCTTCGGGAGAAACGGAAAAGGCCTCCGGCTCCGCGACGTCATACTCGTCGGTGATCTCTCCGACAATCTCCTCGAGCAGATCTTCCATGGTCAGCAGGCCGTAGGTACCGCCGAACTCGTCCAGGACAATGGCTAGATGCACGCTCTGCTGCCTGAACTCGGCCAGGATGTCGTCAACCGGCTTGGTTTCTGGCACGAAATAGGGCTCGCGCATGATGCGCCGCAGGGAAAACGGCTGTTCTCCCGCGCCATTGCCGTTCCAGAGATAAGGCAGCAGATCTTTTGCCAGCAGCACACCGGTGATGTTGTCGAGGGAGCCTTCATACACCGGGATGCGGGAATGGCCTTCTTCGACCACCACGCGCAAGAGCTCGTCCAGCCCGGTCTCGGCCGGCAGCGCGACCATGTTGGTGCGGGGTGTCATCACCTCGCGGGCGACGGTGTCGGAAAATTCGAAAACGCCGTGAATCATCTGGCGCTCGTCCTCCTCGACCACGCCGCTCTCGTGGCTCTGCGCGACCAGGTCGCGAATTTCCTGCGGCGTATGCACCAGCGGGTGCAACTCGTCGGCGGCGACGCCAGCGGCACGGGAGACCGCTTCTACCGCAGCCTTCAGCAGCCATAGCAGCGGGCGGAGCGGGAGCGACAACAACCAGAGCGGCAGCACGGACAGGCGCGTCGCGATCAGCTCCGCCCTTTGGCTTCCGATCACCTTCGGCACCTGCGTCGCCAGCACCACGTGCAGGACGACGACCAGGGCGATAATCAGCCCGGCGGCGAGCAGAGACGGAAGCGCTGGCTGCCAGCCGCCGAACCACGCGAGCGCCAGAACCGGCCGCGCGGCGAGATGCAGCGAAAGAATGGCCAGCACTGCCCCCAATCCCAGCGTCGCCATGCTGCTGCCGAGCTGTGCGGTGAGCACCAACTCGTCCAGGCGCCCGAGCATGCGCAACAGGCGCGCTGATGACGCGTCTCCGTCACGCGCCTGCTGCTCGAGCCGCGACCGGCGTAATGTGAAGAGAGAGAACTCGGCGGCGATAAAGAACGCGCTTGCCGCGAGGAGAAGGGGGACCAGCGCGAGAGTGGAAGGTCGTATGCCGGGGTCCATGAGAGTACGGGCGGGGCCCCGTTGCGACGGGGCCCCGGGTGGGGTCAGCTACGCGGCAGCAACTTCCGTCTCGCGCTCCACTGGCTCCTCGCTGTGCGAGGAGATGGGCGCGACACCGGCGGCGCCGCTATCCGCCGTGCCATTCTCAGGCGAAAGGGCGGTGTTTTCCTTGCCGTGCGGAATCACCGGCTGGCAGAACCGCAAGCCAATTTCCCGCAGTTCGCCGAGATTTTCGGTGCTGAGGCCGGTAAAACGTTCTCCGAGGTAGGTCACGGTGTCATCCATCCATTCCGTCTGCTGGTCGCCGGTTGCCTTCAGCACGCCGCACCGGTTGATATGTGCGAACAGTTCATCCCGCGCCAGATCCATATCCGTCGTAACATGACGATTGCCTTTGCTCAAAATTCCTCCTGGAAGATCCTGGTATGTATATCGCCTGAACAGTCGTGGATTATAACAGAAAGCTACCGGGTTTTCAACCGCGGTGCCGCCGCTGCGTGCGCAGGCGTGGCTGTTGCGGCGGGCTACACACAAACTTCGCCCGGCCGCCGCCCGCCCTCGCCATAAGACGTTTGCCACTCGCCGCCCAGCCCGTCGAAATCTCGCCCTACCGCATCCACGCCCTGGTCGCGGGTGATGCGCGTAGCGAGGCGGTGCTACTCATTCACGGGCTGTCGGGCTCGTCGCGATGGTGGCGCCGCAACATTGACGCCCTAGCCGCACAGTACCGGGTTCTGGTTCCGGATGTGATCGGCTTCGGCCGCACCCGCTGCCCTGGCAAGCTGCCCACGCCCGGCGAAATCGGCACCGTACTCGCAGAGTGGCT
>JBBSMO010000104.1:0-7671 GCA_038233155.1 Longimicrobiales bacterium | reverse complement strand
TGACGCGGTTTATTGCTTTCGTCGTACGATGAGGTGCACGGCACCACCGTCGTCACTCTGCACATCCTCGAAGTGATCGTGCGGATTGGGATCCGATGTTTCCAAACGCGCTAACGCAATCAGGTAGCGCCCGAACTCTTCCAGGCTCCTCGCCGTCCCCACAAGATGGACCTGAGGGCGGCAAAAAACGATCTGTTCACGTGGATCTTCGACTGAGTCGTCGTCACACCGGATCGCAATCGTGAGTTCGTTCGTGTGTGCTGGATCAACAGGAGCATTCCCGTAGAAGGTTCCAGGATTTTCTCCCTGGTTCCAGTATTCCAACAGGAGATCGATGGGGACCTGCCGTTTCTCACTCATGGCTGATGCCTCCTAAGCAAATCAAAGCCTTTTTGGATCTTGTCTTGAATCCACGGATCATCACGTAGCCGCCTGGGAAGCCCCGACAGGTCGTTGGCATCATCGATCCGGTACTTTTGCTTCGGACCCTTACCCTTCAACTGGACGTGCACCTCGCCTGGGCTGTGATCCGTGGGCAGTTCGACGTCTACACCTTGGCTCTCGCGCCCTACCTGCCGTTGGCCCACGCGTCGGCTATTGAAGCCGCTCGCCAGCAAGGTGTTTGCTTTTGCGCCCCACAAACGCAGTTGCGCATCCGCGGTACTGAGTTCGCTGCTGATTGCCCCCGCGATCTCTTGGTAATTCGCCACCACCACCCCTGTACCGACCGCGCCGGCCGCGAGCAGCGCCGCCGTGCCCGCGCTGATCTCGCCCCCACCCAATACGATCGGAATCGCGATGCACCACGGGCACAGCCCGAACGGATCGCTGTAGTTGACCGGATCCCCTGCTGCGTACCCGTAGAGGTTGAGCCCGCCGGCCAGCCCGATGGGATCTTCCTGGGTGAAGCGCCCGGTATTTGCGTCGTAATAGCGGTTGCGGCGGTACGGGAGAGTATGTGTTGTGTTTAGACGGAGGAGCCCGACCGCCCCGAAAGCGGTCAGGCTCCTGTCCTACACCGCGCTACCTCCTCAGTTGATGGGCACCACCTCCACGATCGCGGTTAGGTGAAACCCCTCATACATTTCGAAGACCTGCCCCGGTCGAAGTAGTTCTTGGGGCGCATCATCCACCAAGAAGGAAGCACCGCCAAAGGACGGGTTCCCTTGCTCTGAGGGCGGGGTAGCAAACCATAGATCTACACTCCACATTACGCCCGCTTCCGCGGACTCGGGGAATAGCGCCGAGGTTGAATATCGCTCTCCCTCAAAGGGCCTGTCCCGACCACCCGCATGTGGCGAGATCCAGAAGACTTTGACCGGTTGCACTTTGCTCATCGAATCGCCCTTACTGCGCCTCCAACGAGTTGCTGAAGCTCTGCGTACACAGCAGGCCCAATGTTATCATATTTGTAGTTCATCTGCCTCATCGCAGCCATAGCGTCCTTGGAAACCCGGGCCTCAACGATACGGAATGGCTCTCCCTTGTACATGCGCTCCCCCCAAGTGGCGGCATCGGCGGCAGTTCGGGCAAACCACTTTCCGCCGAGCGAATTTCGCCCCGCCTGAAAGGTGCCGGTCTCCAAGACCTGCTTGAACTCGGCTTCGCTCACCGCACGATACAGAGAAACCGAACCCTGCTTCGCAGCGCCACCAAAAAGGCGGCCGCTGACACTCCCGAAGCCACCGGCAATCCAACCCACCGCGTCCGCATACCACGCGGGTGAGTCTATCGCGTCGTACCCAGGTGTGAACACGCCGGGCGCAGCATTTCCAGGAGTCGGTTTGAACTCGTCTCCACAGTCCGGCGGACATTTCCCCGCCCGCAGCCCGAACGGATCCGAGAAGTTGACCGGATCCCCTGCTGCGTACCCGTAGAGGTTCATCCCGCCGGCCAGTCCGATGGGATCTTCCTGGGTGAAGCGGCCGGTTTGCGGATCGTAGTAGCGGTTCCGCTGATACACCTGCCCGGTCTGGTCCCGCTGGTGCTCCACCAGGCTCCCCATCCACGAGACGGGCCCCAGCATCTCGCGCCGCCGCTCCAGGGTACTCCACATCCGCTTCGCCGGCCAGTCCACCTCCACGCAGTGCTCGTAGCTGCCGTCGCGCCCCGGCGCGGGCTCGCTGCCCCCGTTCTCGGGCGTGCTGTCGGGCAGCGGCTGCGTGGAGTTGGTGATCGTCTTGCACCGCTTCGTCGAGGGAAAGATACCGCCGTCGTGGTGCCCCTGCCAGTTGCGCTGCGGCAGCACGCTCAGCGGCCCGGGCAGCGAATCGCTGTATTCGAACCGGGTGAGTGCCCGCGGCTCGTCGATCCCGAGTCCGTGCAGATACGCTACGCGCCCATCGGGGAAGAAGGAGGCGTGGGTGTTGCCTTCGATCAGCACCGGGGCCAGGCCGGTGTCCTGCTCCATCGCCGCGGGCGGGGCGCCGATCTCCCACAGCAGCTGCGCTCCGTCCCAGACCACGCGCCGAACCTGCGCCAGGCAGCGACGGTTGCACGCCCACTCCGCCCGCGTCCGGACCAGCACGCGCCGGCCCAGCGCGTCGTAGCGGTACTCCTCGAAGGCGGGACGGTCTTCGTAAAAGGGCGGGCGACTCCGGTCGCACACGCCGGAAAAGATCAGGCAGGTGCGCCGGTCCACCACGGCGAGCTTCCCGTCGGCCCCGTAGTACTGCGCGGTGACCTCGTACAGGTCGGCCGTGGCATTCGATCTCCCATCCACGGTGTACGGCGTCCGCACCAGGCGCGACTTCGAGAACCGGACCTGGTTCCCCGCGGCGTCGTATCCCGTGTTCGAGAGCGGCAGCCAATTGCCCCGGTCGTAGAGCTCCGCCTTCTCGAGCCGTCCCGTCCCGGGCTTGTAGCCGTACCGGGTTGTTTGGGGCTCACCGGGCACCAATTGCGTGTTGTCGAGCGCGGTCAGCGTTGCCTCGCGCTGGTTGCCGAAGGCGTCGGGATCGTACACCTCCTCGCTCCGGTCCATCGTCTGGTTCTCGACGCGGTAGGAGCGGACCAGGCTTCCCAGACCGGAATAGGTGTTGTCGACGTTTTCCTTGCGGGTCGTCGCGCTCACGATCTTGCCGCGTGCGTCGTACGAGAACCCGTCGTCGTGGGTGATGCCCGAGGCCGCCTTCTCCAGGCGCCGCTGCAGCCACCCGTCGGCATCGTAGGTGAGCTTTTGGGAAAAGCCGGTTCGATACGTTGTCCCCCCGTCTACGCGCACGCTGTCCAACCGTGCGTCCAGATCGTACACGTACGTGACGCGGTTAGCGAAAGGATCTTTGACCGACTCCAACTCGCCGCTGCGAGTGTAGTTGTAGCTTTGCAACACGTCGCCGCTTACGCCGGCGAGCGCCTTGGGATGCCGCATCCAGCTCCGGCGGCCGTTCAGGTCGTAGCCGTACTCCAGAGCGTACTGATGCTGCTGAAAATCGTTGCCCACGTAGGTGCGGATCTGCAGCGTATCACTCCGCAGCGTGCCGTTCGCATTGTAGATGCGGGTGATGCGGGCATCACGATTGTTCGCGGCGGTCAGGTTCCCCCCCGCGTCGTATCCGTAGGTGGCGGTGTCGGCGGGAACGGTCACTCCCTGGCCGGCGGCGTTCATGCCACCGAATCCGTCTCCCCCGCTCTGTGCGTACAGGGGAAAGGTCCAGGTTGCGCCGGGCACCGCCGGCTTCCAGACGGGATACACAGCGGCGGGGACGATCCGCTCCCGCACCCGACCCAGCGCATCGTACCGGGCGGTCATCGTGTCGCCGCGGCGAGTGACGGAGCGGATGGCATTGCCCGCCGGATCGTACACGGTGCTTTCCGCGTTGCCGTCCGAGGCGGTCTCCCTGATCACCCGTCCCGCGGGATCGATTTCCCACACCGTGGCCAGGGTGCCGAGGATACTGTGGTTTGGATCCCAGCGCGACACGCGCGTCGGGTTCCCCTCCTGGTCGTACTCGTGAATCACGACAAGCCGCTCCTCCCGGGTCGTACGGGCCGCGCCGTTCAGGTCCGTCCATTCCATCGCGGGGCCCCACGATTCGGTACGCTTCACGCGGTCCGAACCAGGTAGGTAGGCGCGCACCTGTCGCTGTGCGCGTGTCTTGTCGATCGGGCTCACGAGGAGCGTGTCGCGCCCGATCCCATCCTTGTGGGATTCGGTCCAGAAGCCGAGCGGGGTCCTCGCCCGCGCCAGATTTCCGAGGGCGTCGTACTCCAGCGAGTCACGCGCCGCGCCGGGACGCACCCGCTGCGACGGCGTGCGGGTGGAGGTGAGCAGCCCCGTAGCGTCGTAAAAGAACTCTACCCGGCTGGAATCCCCGCGTGCGTCCTGCTGCCAGGCGCGATTTCCGTCGGGGTGATACGCGGCTACCGTGCTGTCCCCTTCCGGCGGGACCACGCGCGTCACGAAGTCCGGCCAGCGCGCGTCGTCATAGGCGTAGCGCGTCGTGGCGTCCCGCCCGTCGCCGTACGGGTTCACCTGCGTCTGTGTCTCCACGTTGCCCCGCCCGGTGTAGCTCGCGCGTTCGGTGAAGCCGTTCGGGTGGCGCAGCTCGGTGACCAAGGACGGGTAGGTGGCATTCCCGCGGACCAGCACCGTCGCGTGCCCCAGCGCGTTCACGATCCGCCGCGGTGCACCCCAGCGGTCCGGCCAGATGCGGGTCTGGTCTGCTACGTCGGTTCGCGGCCCGTCCAGCAGGGTGTAGGCGCTGTCCGCCGGCATGGCGCCGCTGCCCTGCGCCGTGGCGAGTCCCACGCTCTCTGCCGCGCGCAGCGTGTGCACGAGGTCTGCCTGCCCCGTGCCCATGGGCAGGCGGGATCCGGTCAGCTTTCCGGCCGCATCGTACCCGAACGAGGTGGCAAAGCCCCGCCGGTCGGTGCGCGAAGCGATCCGCCCCGCGGCGTCGTACCCGAAGCCGACGGCATGGCCGTCCGGGTCGGTCAGCGTCAGCGTGGCGCCGCTGCGCTGCAGGGTGACGTTGCGGACCGAACTCCCCATATCCGGTGCCTCCACCGTGTGCAGGCGGGCGTCGGAACCGTACCGGAATGCGTAAACCCGCTCCGTACCGCCCGCGGGCACGGGCACGCGGATTCGCTCCAGCCGCGGCCCCGAGTACGCGAACTCCGTTCGGTGCCCCAGCCGGTTCACCGTTGCTACGTGCCGCCCCTCGGCGTCGAACTCGACCCGCACCCCGGCCGGGAGCAGGCGCGCGAAGCCCACGCCGCTCCGGATCAGGGTATCGGGGCGGTCGACGCTTTCGGCCACCCAATTCCCAGCTCCGGCGGCCCGATAGCGCCGCGTGCTCCCGTCGCCGCCGACCCACAGGCCGGGGTTGCCGCGGAAGTCCAGCAGCAGTTGATCCAGCCCCGCGAGCCACCACCCCGCGCCGAACGAGCTGGCGCGGCGGTTCACGACCGCCAGCTCCCCGGACACCCGGGTGCTGTCGCGCGTCTCTCCCGCGCCGCTCGCGTACACGCCGGTCACCGTCAGCGTGTAGCGGTACAGGTTGGTGGGGTCGTTCGCCGCGTCGTAGCCGACCGCGATCCGGGCTGGGCCGGCGCCGGGCCAGGCGGCGCCCCGGTACACGCTCTGCGCCCGCGGCTGGCCGTTGACCCGTAGCGTCGCGACCACGCGCCGCAGCCCGACCGTTCCGCCGGGGAGCGATACGTGGGCGGCGACCACCGGATAGGGGTGGGCGTGCTGGCTGTTGAAGAGCAGCGTCGGCGTGCGCGGCCGGTTCAGCGTGCGTACCGTGGGGAGCGCGTGCGCAAGGCGCAGGTCGCCGCACTCCGCGGCGGCCGCCGCCCCGACGGCGACGGTGAGGCACAGGTCGCGCTCCACGGTGGAGCCAGGGTTCAGCGGGGCCACCTCGAGTACCGGCGCGCTTGCGCCGCCGGGGCTTCCGCCCTCGACCGTGCGCCAGGCGAGCAGCGGAAGCGCAAGCAGCGCGAGCGGCAGCAGCGCTCGAAATCGTTGGAATGAAGACAATCGATCCATCGAACTTTCCTTTTAGGGATTTCGGTTCAGCGCCGCGTCCACAGACGCGGCGCGGGGTGGATCTGCGAGGCATCGACGTGCACGCTGCCGGAGCCATCCGGCCGGGCGGGGTAGATGCCGATGCGCTCGAATCTTTCGGCGAGCAGCGCCGCCACGATGCGGAAGCGCTCCTCGTTGTTCGCCACCTGGAGGTCCACCGCGCGGCACGGCACCTCCAGGTGCGCGCTTCGCGGAACGCCGCCCACCCGCGCGTTGTGCTCCGGCGGGCGGTGGTCCGAAACGATGCGGAAAGGCACCCGGGCCCGCTGCCGGGCGTCCGCCAGCCGGCGCAGAAAGCCTGCATCCATGGCTTCGGGAAAGCGGAATTCTTCCGGCGCGAACCACACAGCGATCTCCCTCCATACCGGGTGGTCCAGCGCCGCGCGCTCGGATCGTCCGTCGTCCAGGAGCGCTTCGGCCGGGCTCATGTCGTTCCTCCCGCCCCGGCGGCGGCTGCGTCGGCTCGGGCGCAGTTGCGCGCCTGGTACTCCCGCAGCAGACGGAGCACGGCTCCAAGCCCCGCGCGGGTGATCCAGCGCCAGCGGGAGGCGCGGTGGAGCGCGTCTTCCAGCACCGGTGTCAGAACCACGGCGGCCAGGCACACGGTAGCGCGGGGGATCCCCGCCGCGTCGGCGCGCGCCTCCAGCTCCGCGGCGTTCATCGACGCACCTCCCGCGGGGCGAAGGACCGGCCCCAGCGCCGCTGCAGCCAGGGGTGCACCACTGCGTAGCCGAGCAGCAGGAGCAGATCGAAGGTGCCGTTCAGCCACGCTTCCAGCTTGGCGGCCAGCTCGGGGGTGATCTCCGCCACCCCGCGGCTGGCGAGGGCGGAGAGGAGAAATGCGGCCGCGAGGGCCGCGAGTCGTGCTCGGATGGCGGTCATGCTCGTTTCCTTGTGTTGCGGTTCAATGCGCCCGCTGGGGGCGCGTCGTGTCGTTGGTCGGCGCGGTCCAGCCGGTGTCCGATCTGGTCCAGCGCCGCGGCCTGCGCGGCCTGGGTTTCGGCCACGCCCTCCAGCTTTTCGGTGATCCGCTCCAGCGGGCGGATCACCTGCTCGGCGGTCCGCTGCCACTGGTGCTTCTGTTCGGCCTGCACCGCGGTTGACTGCGTCCGTGCCTCGTCCGCCGATTCGCGCACCTGCAGATACAGGCTTTGCAGCGCCTGGAACTTTTCGCTCACCCCGTTCAGCTCCTGCCGGGTGGCGAACGTCCGCCGCAGCCACTCGACCAGCGCGAGCAGCAGCACGCTGACGACAAAGCCGCTGCCGACGACCACGGAGGCGTTCCAATCCCATCCCGACACGCTGTTCAAGGCGATCCTCCTTCTGCTGGTGCGCGGACGTGAAAAGGCCCCGCATCCAGGCGCTGTGCTGGATGGGGGCCTTTGCCGGCCGATCTCGGTGGTTGGGGTGGCGAGAGCGCGGCAACCGGGGTGCTCCGGCGCTGCGCTCTCGCTTCGGGTCATCTCACTCGCGGAGCAGCTCCCCCAGGGCGAGCAGCGTGCGCGGCGAAACCCGTACGTCGGCCGCTTCCAGCTCGGCAAGGGCGAGCGGCTGCAGATCGAGCTCGGTTTCCGCGTCGAGCAGCGCCCGCATCTCGCGGTCGAAGCTGTGCGGATCCCGGATTCGCACGGTCCCCGGTT
>JBBSMO010000103.1:0-7711 GCA_038233155.1 Longimicrobiales bacterium | reverse complement strand
CACCCCGCCGTTCAGGATGCGGCGCTGATCGGCGAGCCCGACGAGCGCTGGGGCGAGGTGGGCCTCATGTTCGTAGCCGCTAGCGAGCCGGTGCCGGCGGAAGAGCTGCTGGACTTCTGCGCGGCCCGCATCGCCAAATACAAGGTGCCCAAGCGGGTGATATTCCGCGACAGCCTCCCCTATTCGCCGTACGGCAAGGTGCTGAAGCCGGTACTCCGCAACGAATCGGCTGCCCTAGCCCAAGCGGATCGATGAACACGATCGCAGCTACCGCTCGCGGCTCGACCGTGGTATCGACCTTGGGCTTTCTCGAACGCGAATACGGGCGCGAGGCGGCGGACAAGGTTCTGGACCAGCTTTCGGAGGATGTGCGCTCGAGCGTGACCGCTGCCAAAGCTTCCGAGCAGATCCCGTTCGACATTCTCGCGCGGCTACTTCGGGCGATCGAAGCGGTGTTCGGCGAAGAAGACCCGCGGCTGATGGAGAAGCTGGGTGCGAACTCGATTGCCTCGGGCGGCACCGAACGCTACGGGGGGATATTGCGCAAGGCCAGCCCGCGTGAGTTCCTGACGCAGCCGGTGTCGCTCTTCAAGTTGTTCTATCACCCAGGCAACATGGAGGTCGTGGGGGACGAGGAGGAGCGGGCCGTGCTGCGGTTGGTCGGGTTTCCCGCCGCCGAACCCCTCTTCTGCCGGCGCCAGACCGGCGGGCTCGAGCGGGCTGTCGAACTTGCCGGAGGTGCCACGCCGCGGGTGCGCCATGTGCGCTGCGTGGCGGAAGGTGATGCGTTCTGCGAATGGGTGTTGGACTGGAGCTGAATAAGCTTCATGTGCAGCCGCCAGCCTACAGCTTCACACCGCGCCGGTACTCGTCCGGCTGCACCCCGGGTACCTCGCGCTCCCGGATCGCGACCATCACTTCCTCTACGGCGTAGGGGAAGCGGACGATTGCGCCCCGAGGTGGCTCGCCGGCCTCGAGCCGCAGCAGTGCGTACGAGCCGCGCGGGTCCCCGTCCGCGGGGCGGCCGGCGGAGCCGCAGTTCAGCACCAGGCAGCGCCCCACCCGTCGCGCGAACGGCACGTGCGAGTGGCCGCACACCAGCACGTCTGGCTCCTCACCCTGAAGTTTGCTGCCGAGGCCGACGACGGTGATGCTGGGGTAGATGTAGTCGGTATCTGAAACGGGCGAGCCGTGGACGATGCGAATCCGGGCCCCTCCCAGTCTGAGCTCCGCCTCCGCTTCCAGCGCAGAGAGCCATTCCCGCTGGACGGCGCTGAGTTTCCGCGCCGTCCACAGGCGATTCGGGGCGGGCGCATCGCCGGCATCTTCAGCGCGATCTGCTTCGAGAACCTTGCGGTCCACATTGCCGCGGATCGCGACAATCCCGGAGCTGCGAAGCAGATCGATCACCTCGCCTGGATGAGGACCGTCTCCTACCACATCTCCCGCTACCACGCCGAGCGTGGCTCCCCTAGCCGCTGCACTCGCGAATGCAGCGCGCGACGCGGGCAGGTTCGCATGCAGGTCTGAAAGGAAGGCGACCAGCATGTTGCGGGCGATTCCCCTACACCGCCTGGTCGAGCACGTCCATCACCGTTTCGGCGACCAGGCCGAAAACCAGGTGCCCCGCGAAGCCGCGGGCGTGCGTCTGCCAAGGGAATTCCGCCGGACCCGGGGTAAGACCGAGCGCCGTGACACCGATTTCGTCCATCAGCAGCCAGAAGGCGGTTCCGAATACCATCCCGTGCGCCATATCGGTAGCGTCATTGGCGTTGCGCAGCGCCCCATAGACCGCTCCCGCGCCCGCTCCCAACAGCCAGTGAATTGCCACGCCCGCCTGCTGCCGTTCTTGTTCGGTCAGCGTTACGCCCGCCGCCCCGGCCGCCTTTTCGGCCGCGACGCCGTACGCGGTTTTGTCCCCCCGTGCCTCGTCTTCGCGCTCACGGGCGGACTCCGGCTCGTTTTCGTACAGATAGGTCGTCACCTGCCCCATGACCCAGGTCGCGGCGGCGCCGGCGATGGCGCCTTTGACGGTATCTGCCAACAAACTGCTTTGGTGCTTCATTCGTTCTCCATTGCTGTGGGTGTTCACCAGGCCAGCGGCCTGAAAGCTATTCCTCTGTCGCCGCTCCGGCCGACTCGGCGTCGAGGCCGCGGTCCAGGGCATCGTACAACGCGGCCGCCGCCACCGCATATGCCAGCCCCTCCCCCTGCTCGGCGAGTTTGCGCCGCAGTTGGTCGTCGTCGGCCGAGCTGGGGGCCTGGTTGAGGCGGGAGACCAGCCGTTCCCGCGCATCGGGCCCGAGCGAATTGATGAGCAGGAGCAGCGCCCGCAGCAGCAGCGGCGGTGGCAGCTCGGCGAGCACGTCTAGCCCCAACCGCCGGACCGCGGACGGCCCCTCGCCGTACAGCTCCGCCGCCGTGCGTAGCTGGTCCGCCTGCTTCTCGCGAATGACCCCGAGCCACGCCTCGCCGACCGGCTCCGCAAGCCACCCGGCCAACGCCAGGTAGTCTGCGGGGGCCAGGAGGTGCAGCTCGCCGGCAGCCCATGTGCCCGCGGCGTCACGCTCCCGGGTGCCGAGCGCGATGCGCCCGTCGCGAAGGCGCTCGGCAACGAGCATCAGGCTTGGGTCTTCCGCCAGCCGGAGCTCGAGACGTGTATCCCGCATCTCAGCCTCGCTCGAGCTCGGCGTTCAGCTCGCCGCCCAGCAGGAGCACGATTCCGGTCAGGTACAGCCAGAGCAGCAGGACGATCACCGCACCTAGAAACCCGTAGGTGTCGCTGTACGAGGAGAAATTGCTGATGTAGATGCGGAACGCCGCCGTGGCCAGCACCCAGAGAACCGCTGCGAAGGCGGCGCCTTTTAAGATGATCATCTTCGCGTCCCTCTGGTCGCGGTCGGGAAGCGCGTAGTAGATGACCCAGAAGGCGCCGATTACCAGCAGCAGCGCAAGCGGCCACTGCACGATGGTCCAGACCAGGTTGGCCGCTCCGAACAGATTCAGCGCCCCTGCGATCTGCGGGCCCGCCAGCAACATGGCACTCCCGCCAAGGAAGAGGAGCACCGTCGCCCCCATCACCGCCACTGCAATCGCGCGCCGCTTCACCCACGGCCGCGAATCCGTTGTGTCGTAGGCGGCGTTCAGCGTATCTCCCAATCCCATGAAGACATTGGAGGCCGCCCACAGAGCCAATACCAGACCGACCGAAAAGGGTCCCGGCGCAGTGTCGTATACTACGTCGCTCACGAAATCTGCAATCAATTGCGATGCAGAGGCAGGCAGAGAGCTGCGCAGGGTGTCGGTCAGCCAGTTCGCCGCTCCCTGGCCACCGAAGAAGCCGGTGAGCCCGAACAGCACTAAAAAGGCGGGCGGGAGCGCCAAAAAGGCGTAGTAAGCAACTTTCGCTGCCTGGCCGGTGATATCGTCTTCTCTGAACTCGTTCCAAACGCGCTTCGGCAAGCTGCCGCTGGTTTTGCGCCGTGCGGCGGCACCCACGGCGGCGGCGTCGCCAAGGTGGGCCGGGCGTAGCTCGAGACCGGCGAGCTTGCCTAGCCCGTGCCGCGCCATCACCGTGCCTGCGGCCAGCAGCACGGCGGCTATCATGAGCGAGGAGAGCCAGAACCGTTCGTCTAGAAGCTGGCCGAGCAGCACTACGAGGAACACGAGGAATACAAGCGCTCCGGCCATTGCCGCGGCGCCACCAACGGCGAGCCACTTGGATGCCTGCAGCACCTGCGCCGCAGCGGCCGCGACCTCCGCCTTGGCGAGGGCCATCTCCTGCCGGGCGAGGTGCGTGGCATCCGCCGCGAGGGCCTTGAAGAGTTCGGCAAGGCTCCGCGAATCGCCCGAGGCCGGTGCTCGTAGCTGGTGCGGCGTGGGTTGGTCTGTCATCTGAAATGGAACGCTGACATGGGAAGGGAGCGGCCGGGACGGGCGCAAAAATCCTGCCGGAGATCAGCTCAGACGGGGGTTTCCGCCCGCCGCAGCCAGACCCGGATTTCCGTCCCGCGACCGGGTTTACTCTGCACCCTGGCCATGCCGCCGTGCCGCTCGAGAATGCTCTGGACGATGGCGAGACCCAGCCCGGTCCCGCCGCCATGCTGGCGTGACCGGTCACCGCGGTAGAAGCGTTCGAAGATGTGCGGCAGATCTGCCGGGTCTATGCCGCGGCCGGTATCACGCACATCTACCCGCACCCAGGCGCCGGGATCGGCTGCCGGGGCTGCTTCCGGCGCGCGAGCCCCGCTGGTGGCGGAGATGGCAATCACCCCCTCGTCAGTGAACTTGGCGGCGTTGCTGACCAGGTTGAGAAAGACCTGCCGGAGGGATGGGTCGCCGTGGACTAGGAGCTCTTCCGGCGCATCGATCTGCACGGTGACGGGCTTTTCGTGCACGAGCATGGTCGCCACGGCGCCTGCGTCGTGCAGCAGCTCCGCGAGATGGACCGGCCGGGCCGGGATCGGTTCGCCGGAACGCTCGCCTCTGGAAAGAGTGAGAAGGTCCTCTACGAGCTGCAGCATCCGCTCGGTTTCCTCGAGCACCTCGACCAGGGTGCCCCTCAGCTCGGCCGCCGTCCGCTCCCGGGATAGCGCCACCTGAGCGGTTCCGCGGATTGCGGTGAGAGGGGTGCGGAGCTCGTGACTGGCATCGGCAGTGAAGCGGCGTTGCCCCGCAAAGGCCGCATCCAGCCGGGCCAGCATGCCGTTGAAGGCACGCGCTAGCTCCGCGAATTCCGCGGGTCGCTCCGGCTCTGTCACGCGCCGCGACAGCACGCCCGCGCCGATCTCCCGCGCCGCGCCGACCAGATGGTCTAGGGGGCGGAGCAGCCGGTTGGCGACACGCCGCCCCCCGATCGCCGCCGCCAGCGCGGTAAGGGGGATCAGCAGCACCGAAACCAGCAGCAGGGTTCGAAGCGCGCGCCCCTCAGTGTTCTTGCCGCGCGCAACGTAGATTTCGACGACATCTCCCGTTGCCAGCCGCGTTTGGCGGCGGAGAGCGTCTATCGAGCCGTCGGTAGCTACGCGTTGCTCGCGGCTGCCCAGGCGCGGTACGTTGCCCGGTACGATCAACTGTTCGGCCGCGAGCGCGGTCTGCTGCAGTGATTCGACGCCGGCGCTGCGCAAGCTCCTTTGCAGAATCAGGTACGCGACGGCGGCAAAGACGATCAGAGCCACGAGCAACACGGCCGAGTACCAGAGGACGATTTCCCGCCGCAGCGAAGGCGGCCCGGGGTGACGCTTGCTCACTGCTCCTCTTGCGAACCCAGCATGTACCCCACGCCACGGATGGTGCGGATGCGCGCCCGCTCGGGGTCTACTTTGTTGCGCAACGAGTTGATGAAGACATCGACTACATTGGTGCCGGGATCAAAGCGAATTCCCCATACCTGTTCCATGATCATGGTGCGCGACAGCGCCCGGTCCGGGTGGCGCATCATAAACTCGAGCAGAGAGAACTCTCGCGGCGTAACGCTGACCGGCTCGCCGTTGCGCCGGACCTGGCGGGTGGCGGGGTCCACTTCAATGCCGGCGACCTCGAGCACCGCGGGGGCAGGCGGCCCGGACCTGCGTACCAACGCCCGGAGCCGTGCGGTGAGCTCCGGAAAATCGAAAGGCTTGGTCAGGTAGTCGTCCGCCCCGGCGTCCAAGCCCGCAATTTTGTCCTCCACCGCGTCCCGCGCTGTCAGCAAGAGCACCGGCAGCGAACTGCCCGCGCCGCGAAGGTCGCGTACGATGGAAATGCCATCGCGCCCTGGCAGCATGACATCGACCACTGCCGCGTCAAACTCTTCGCGCAGAGCGAGGTCGTAGCCGGCCGCGCCATCCGCCACCGCTTCCACTGAATACCCTTCTTCTCGGAGGCCCTTGCTGAGAAAGGCCGAAATCCGCGGGTTGTCCTCTACTATCAGGAGGCGCATGGCAGATGATGAAGGGGTTCTAACCGGGCGTTAACCATATGCTAATCGAATTGCGAAGCTATCCCGGAACGCCCCGCGCGGCGAGTGGGTAGCATGGTTAGGCAAGGGCAGCAAGGCCAGCGTCGAGATCACTAACCAGGAGAACTACCCATGAACAAGCTTGTACGCAGATTCGCAGCGCCAGCCGCGCTGGTCGTCGGCTTGGGCGGGGCGGCGACCGCGGCGGAGCTGATCCGCACCTCCGTCGAAGATGTCCAGGCGCAGGCGGCAGTCGAGCCGCCTTCCGCACTAGCGGCAGCCGCCGCCGAGAACCTGGCGGCGGCGTTCCGCGGTGCGGCCCGCGCCGCGATGCCCGGGGTGGTTTATGTGCAGGTCGAGACCACGCGCAACGCATCCACCCGTGTTCCGGAGCAGTTCCGGGATACCCCGTTCGAAGACTTCTTCCGCAACGGGCCGCAGGGCCCTGCGCCGCCGCAGCGCGGCAGCGGCTCCGGCTTCATCATCCGTCCCGACGGGTACGTGCTGACCAACAACCATGTCGTTGAGAATGCCTCCCGCGTGACAGTGGTGATGACTGACAAGACGGAGCACACCGCCGAAGTGGTGGGCCGCGATCCCAACACCGATGTCGCCGTTCTGAAGATCAACGCCCAGAACCTGCCGACCGTGCGGTTTGGAGATTCCGATGTGCTCGAGATCGGCGATTGGGTGCTCGCCCTCGGCTACCCGCTTTCCCTGGGCGAAACGGTAACTGCCGGAATCGTGAGTGCCAAGGGCAGGAACATCAACATCATGCAGCGCAACGAAGAGGCAAACGCGCCGCTCGAGAATTTCATCCAGACGGACGCAGCGATCAACCCCGGCAACTCCGGCGGCCCGCTGGTAGACCTGCAGGGGCGGGTGATCGGCATCAACAGCGCGATCGCATCGCAGACGGGGTTCAATGCGGGGTACGGCTTCGCGGTTCCGATCAACCTTGCGCGGCGGGTTTCGGAAGATCTGATCCGCTACGGAGTGGTGCATCGCCCGCGCCTTGGAGTTCAGATCGCAGACGCAAACCCGGCGGATGTAGAGGTCTTCCGCCTTGCGAACGCGAATGGTGCCGTGGTCAAGGCCGTTCAGGACGGGCCCGCCAAGGACGCCGGAGTCCGGCTGGGCGATGTGATCGTGGCGATTGACGGGCAGCCGATTGACGACACCGGCGACCTGATGGAGATGGTGGCGCGGCGGCAGCCGGGCGAGCGGGTAGCACTCGATCTGATTCGCTACGGTGACCGCGAGCGGGTGACGGTCAAACTTGGCACCTTCGAGGCGGCAGCCCCGGCGCCTGCCACTGCCAAAGCGCCTGAACCCGATGCCGTGGCCAAGCTCGGCCTGCAGCTCAGCACCGTCACGCCGGAGCTCGCGCAACGCCTCAACCTTGGTTCGACGGAAGGCGTGGTCGTGCGTGGTGTCGAGCCGGGCAGCCCGGCACCGGCGCAGCTCCGCGGCCTGCGGCTCGTGCGCTTGAACGGCCGCGCAGTGCGCACCCTGGACGACGTCCGTGCCGCAGCGGACGGGCTCTCCGCCGGCGACGTAGTTTCGATCATCGCCAGCCAGCCCGACGGCGAGGAGTTGATCGTGAACTACCGGCTGCGCAACTGACGCCTGGCCCTCACCCCCCGGTCCCCTCTCCCCTCGTGGGAGAGGGGACCGGGGGGTGGGGGGGGAGCGGCCGTTCCCCCACACAGTTTCACTCCCGGTGTCGGGGGGGGGCGAGGCGGAAAGCGGGGATGCGGCCGGCCCCCCGTT
>JBBSMO010000102.1:0-7733 GCA_038233155.1 Longimicrobiales bacterium | reverse complement strand
GTCCTCTCGCGGCCGGATGTGATCTCCGAGATCCACACCTCCTTCCTTCAGGCGGGGTGCGATGTTGTCGAGACGGATACCTTCCGCTCGAACCGCTTTACTCTGGCCGACTACGGGCTGGGAGACCAGGTCAGGGAGATCAATGTCGCCGCTGCCCGGCTCGCTCGTGCCGCGGCGGACCGGTTCGCGACTTCCGCGCGGCCCCGTTTCGTCGCCGGCTCCGTTGGCCCTTCCGGCTTTCTGCCCTCCGCCGCCGACCCGACGCTCGGCAACACAACCTTCTCAGAACTCGTCCCGCTCTTCCATGAGCAGGCTACGGCGCTGATCGAGGGTGGTGTAGACGTGCTCCTGATCGAAACATCACAGGACATTCTCGAGGCGAAGGCGGCGGTTTTCGGCTGCCGGCAGGCGATTCGCGAGGCAGGGCGGCCGGTAGCGCTTCAGGTGCAGGTTACTCTGGATACCTCGGGGCGCATGCTCCTAGGAACCGATGTTGGCGCGGCGGCGGTCACGCTCGAGGCGCTCGGCATCGATGTGATCGGCCTGAACTGCTCGACGGGACCGGAGCACATGCGGCAGCCGGTGCGCTGGCTGACGGAGAACTGCGCGCTGCCGATTTCGATCATCCCGAACGCCGGCATCCCCCACAACGAGGGCGGCAACGCGGTCTACCCGATGACGCCGGTGCCTTTCGCGGAACAGCTCGAGGAGTTCGTACGCGAGTTCAGGGTGAACGTGGTCGGCGGTTGCTGCGGCACGACACCCGATCACATCCGCGAGTTGGTAGCGCGCGTAGAGGACATCTCCCCCGTTCCCCGCCAGGTAGCGCGCGTGCCGCGGCTGTCGAGTGCTATCACCACCACGGACCTGGTGCAGCAGCCGGCACCCACCATGATCGGCGAGCGCGTCAACTCGCAGGGCTCCAGGAAGGTGAAACGTTTCCTGCTCGCGGATGATTACGACGGCATTCTCGAGGTAGCACGCCAGCAGACGGAAAGCGGTGCGCACCTGCTGGACGTCTGCGTCGCCCTCACCGAGCGGCAGGACGAGGGCGAGCAGATGCGGACAGTAGTGAAGCTGCTCTCACAGGGAGTCGAAGCGCCGCTCTGCATCGATTCGACAGAGCCCGAGGTGATCCGCGCTGCGCTCGAGCAGTCGCCGGGCCGGGCGCTGGTCAACTCGATCAACTTGGAAAACGGCCGCGAGCGGATCGATGCCGTGCTGCCAGATGTGGCGGCCCACGGCGCCGCGGTGATCGCCCTCACCATCGACAGCGAGCTCGGCGGGATGTGCAAGACCGCGGAGACTAAGCTCGAGGCGGCTCGAAAAATCTACGACATCGCCACCGGCGAGTTCGGCCTGCCCGCAGATGGGTTGGTCTTCGATGCGCTCACCTTTACTCTGGCTACGGGGGATGAGGAGTTCCGCCGCTCGGCGCTGGAAACGATCGACGGCATCCGCGCCATCAAGAGCGAACTGCCCGGCGTACTTACTACGCTGGGCGTCTCGAATGTGAGCTTCGGGCTGCAGCCGCAGGCGCGGGCAGTGCTGAACTCGGTCTTCCTTTATCATTGCGTGGCCGCGGGGCTCGACACCGCCATCATCAACCCCGCCCACGTCCGCCCCTACGCCGAAATACCGGCAGAGGAACGCGCGCTCGCCGATGATCTGATCTTCGACCGCCGCGACGGAGACAAGGATCCTCTCGCCGACTTCATCAACTTCTATCAGGGCAAAGCCGGCCAGGTCGAGGATACTGCCGATCCTACGGCCGAAATGGAGCCCGCTGCCGCCCTCCACTGGAAGATCCTGCACCGCAAAAAGGAAGGGATCGAGGAGCTGATCGACGCCGCGGTAGCGCAGGGCGCGGCGGCGCTCATCGCCTCCCTGGGCTCTCCCGCGGAGGGACCCCCCTTACCTCCCGACCCCCGTTCCCCCACAAGGGGGGAAGGGGGAGCAGTACAGACGCCCCGCCGGGGCGTCTCCGGCGATGCGGCAGACCTGGAGGTTGCCGGGGCCCCATCCCGGGGCGTCTCCAGCGATGGGGCAGACGGGACCGCACTGCGCGATCGCGCGGCCGTCGCGCTCCTGAACGAGACGCTGCTTCCCGCGATGAAGGA
The DNA here is from genome assembly GCA_038233155.1 of Longimicrobiales bacterium. Taxonomy (GTDB): domain Bacteria; phylum Gemmatimonadota; class Gemmatimonadetes; order Longimicrobiales; family Longimicrobiaceae; genus JBBSMO01. The sequence continues at coordinate 5,613 of JBBSMO010000102.1, read as the reverse complement.
GGTAGGCGACAAGTTCGGTGCGGGCGAGTTGATCTTGCCCTTCGTGCTGCAGAGTGCGGAAGTGATGAAGAAGGCGGTCGCGCGGCTCGAAACGTATCTCGAGAAAGCGGAGGGGGAGACCAAGGGCAAAGTGGTGCTCGCGACCGTGTACGGAGATGTGCACGACATCGGCAAGTCCCTCGTGAACACAATCTTGTCCAACAACGGGTACACGGTCTTCGATCTCGGCAAGCAGGTGCCGGTCGAGACGATCATCGCCAAAGCGGAAGAGGTCGACGCGGACGTGATCGGCCTTTCGGCGCTGCTCGTCTCTACCTCGAAGCAGATGCCGCTCTGCGCCCAGGAGCTGAACCGGCGCGGGCTGCGCTACCCGCTGCTGGTGGGTGGCGCGGCCATCAATCCGAGCTTTGTGCGGAACGCGGCGCTGATCGAAGCTGAAACGCCCTACGCCGGCGGGATGTTTTACTGCAAGGACGCGTTCGAGGGGCTCTCGACGGTAGACAAGCTCGTAGTGGCGGGGGAGCGCGAGAGCTTTGTCCGCGGCCATAACCTCGAAATGCTCCGCCGCAGCCGCGAGTACGCGGAGCGGAAGGAGCGTGCGCGGGAGATGCGGCCTGCTTCCGCGGCGAAACGTACGGTCGAGCCGGTCCCGGTGCCCAATCCACCATTCTGGGGCAGCAAGATTTTGGACCCGCTGCCGGTGGATGAGATCGTCGCCTGCATCGACCTGAACACCCTGTACCGCATGCAGTGGGGCGCGAAGAACCTCAAAGGCGACGAGTGGAACCGCCTGGTGGCCGAAGAGTTTGAGCCGCGGCTGGCCCGCTACACGCGCGAGGCGCGCACCCGCGGCTGGTTGAGACCGCGCGCGATTTACGGCTACTTCCCGGCTGGGCGTGATGGCGACGACTTGGTCGTCTTCGATCCGGCGGAGCGAGAGCGCGAGCTGGGCCGCTTCGCCTTTCCGCGCCAGGAAGATCGCGACGAGCTCTGCCTGGCGGACTTCTTCCTGCCCCTCAACGGCGACGGACCGGCGGACGTTGTAGCGCTGCAGGTAGTTACCAGCGGCGACCGCGCCGCCGATTTCATCGAGCGACGCAATGCAGAGGGTGAATACAGCGAAGGGTTCTTTTTGCACGGCTTCAGCGTACAGGCGGCGGAGGGGACGGCCGAATACGTGAACCGCCGCATCCGCGCTGAGCTCGGCCTTTCGGATGACCGCGTCCTGCGCTACTCGTGGGGCTACCCGGCCTGTCCCGACGTCGGGCAGCACGAACTGCTCTTTCGGTTGCTACCCGTAGAGGAGGGCATCGGAGTGGGGTTGACGAGCGCGTTCCAACTCGACCCTGAGCAGTCCACCGCTGCCCTGGTAGTGCATCACCCCGCCGCCCGCTACTTCAGCACCTGATGGCGGACCGCAGACGAGCAAACCGTGCGCTCCGAACCAAGGAAAAGGGTATGTGGATCGCAACCATCGCCGTCGTCCTGGGCGGGCTGGTGGTGATCGCGCTCATGCTCGGCTCCCGTGAGCGCCAGCGGGCCAGGACGGTGGGGGACGTCGCGATTGGAGGAAGCGCGAACAGCGTCAAGGGCCTCTTGGGCGAACCGGCGGTAACCTGTCCTGCGGGCGCGTCGTTGGACCATCTGCGCCCTTCATTTCCCATGGGATGGGCGCCTGCAGCGACAGAGGAGGCGTTGCAGCGCATGGAGGCGGAGACGGCGCAGCGGCTTGTGTATCCGGTAGATGAGGGCGGCGCGGGGGGTTGTTCGATGCCGGGCGGCGCTACCGAGATAGGGGTTGGCCGCGACGGCCGCGTGCTCTGGTACGTCGCCAATACTGGCGCCACCCGCCTCGAACTGTCGCCCCGCTACGCACCCGCACCGGCCGATGCGGCGGATGCAGCGGGCGGGTGAAGTACTACTGACAGGACGATGAGAGATTTTCGCGAGCTATTGGAAGACGGCCGGCCCCACCTCTTCGACGGGGCAATGGGCACGATGCTGTATTCGCGCGGCGTGTTCATCAACCGCTCGTATGATGAACTGAACCTCCGCGACCCCGGTCTGGTGCGCGAGGTACATCGAGCCTACATCCGGGCGGGCGCGGAGATCATAGAGACGAACAGCTACGGCGCGAACCGCCCGAAGCTCGAGCGGCACGGGCTCGATAACGAGCTCGGGGAGATCAACCGGCGCGCGGCCGAGATCGCGCGTGCGGCGGCCGGCGAGCGCGTTTTGGTCGCCGGCGCCATGGGCCCGCTCGGGCTGCGGATCGAGCCCTATGGCCCGACGGCCGTAGATGAGGCACGCGCGTTCTTCCGCGAACAGGCGCTCGCCCTCGCGGAAGGCGGTGCCGATCTGTTCATCCTGGAAACCTTCGCGGATCTGCTCGAGCTGCAGCAGGCGATCCTGGGCGTGCGCGAGGCGGCGGATTTGCCCGTGGTCGCGCAGGTCACCATCCGCGAGGATGGGCGTACGCCTCTCGGTACCGACGTTGCGCTCGCGGTCGAGCGTCTCACGGGCTGGGGCGCCGATGTGGTCGGCCTGAACTGCAGTGTTGGGCCTCACGCGATGCTCGGCGCCGTCGAAGGCCTGAATGCCGGCAGCGGCCGCCCGCTCTCCGCCCAGCCCAACGCCGGTCTGCCGCGCGAGATCGACGGCCGCACCTTCTACATGGCGTCGCCCGAGTACATGGGCAAGTACGCGGCCCGGCTGATCCGGGCGGGTGCGCGTTTCGTGGGAGGCTGCTGCGGCACTACCCCCGAGCACATCGGCCGCATGGCAGATGTCGTCCGGCAGCTCGCGCCCGGCTCGCGCCCGCGGTATATTGCGCCCGCGGAGCCGGACGCCCCCGAGCGCGACCCCGTTCCTCTCGCACAACGCTCGCACTGGGGCGCCAAGCTCGCCGCCGGCGACTTTCTGACCACCGTCGAGATCGTTCCGCCGCGCGGCGTGGACCCGGCGAAGATGATCGACGGCGTGCGGCTGCTCGCCGAGGCGGGGATCGATGGCGTGAACGTGCCCGACGGCCCGCGCGCGCAGAGTCGGATGGGGGTCCTCGCGACCTCGCTGTTGATCCAGCAGCAGATAGGCATCGAGCCGGTCATCCACTACTGTTGCCGCGACCGCAACCTGCTCGGAATGCTCTCCGACCTGCTCGGCGCGCAGGCGCTAGGGCTGCGCAACCTGCTGCTGATTACCGGCGACCCGCCGAAGATGGGGCCGTACCCGGACGCTACCGCCGTCTTCGACATCGACGCGATTGGGCTCACCAACCTGGTGGTGCGCCTGAACCGCGGGCTCGACCCCGGCGGCAACGCGATCGGCGAGCCGACCAGCTTCGTGATCGGCGTCGGCGTGAACCCCGGCGCCACCGACTTCGAGCGCGAGATGAAGCGCTTCTACTGGAAGGTCGAGGCTGGCGACGAGTACGCGATCACACAGCCGGTTTTCGACGCCGCGCAGCTCGCGCGCTTCATCGAGCACATCGATAAGGAGGGGTTGCACATCCCGATCATCGCCGGGGTCTGGCCGCTGGTCAGCGCGCGCAACGCCGAATTCCTGGCCAACGAGGTGCCGGGGGTGGTGGTGCCCGATGCCATCCTCGCGCGCATGCGCACCGCGAGTGCACGGGGCAAGGAGCAAGGGGCTGATGAAGGGATCCGCATCGCGCAGGAGATGCTCGCCGAGGTGCACCCGCTGATCCAGGGCGTTCAGGTCAGCGCGCCATTCGGCAAGGTGCCACTCGCGCTGCGCGTGTTCGAGGCGCTGCCGGGGCGGGGGCGGAAGAAAAGTGCAGTCGCCGTATGAAGTTTGACATTCTATAGGGGCGAACCCTCCTCGACGCGCAATTCGGAGATCTCCCTAGCGAAGCGAAGCCGCTTCAGGGATTCGTCCTGCACGCATTCCAGAAGAAGAGCAAGCGAGGAAGAGCGACGCCGAAGCGCGAGCTGGATCAGGTCCATGCCCGGCTGCGGATTGCGGAGCAACTTCACCGGCAACGCTACTAAGGTAAATGAAGAACGATCTGGCTTACATCGAGGGCGGTAGCAACGTCTGGGAAGATCTCGGCTACCCCGACGCAGAAGAACGTATGGCGAAAGCGCTGCTTTCCCGGTGGATCGACAAGCAAATTCAAGCTCGCGGCTTGAATCAGATCCAAGCCGCGGAGCTGCTGGGCGTCTCGCAGCCCGACGTATCGAAGCTTGTGCGCGGTCGGGTAGCGGGCCTCTCGCTCGAGAGGTTGGCGCGGATGGTCAACGCTCTCGGACATGACGTGCGGATCTCCGTCGTCCCGTGTGAGGACCAAGGCCGGGCACGCCTGCTGGTGTCGGTTTGAGTCCGGCCGGGCGCCGCGCGCCGCGCCCGAACTCCCGAACCGGCCGTCACCCGATGGGACTTTGCTTCGTGGTGATCAGGATCACCCCGTTTGCAGCCGCGGGGTCCGAGTAGAGGCGCGTTGCGGCCGCGCCCTTCAGAACTTCGATCCTCTCGATGGCATCCGTATCAAGCGTCCGCAGATCTGCAGGATCGATCTTCTTGCCATCCATCAGCACTAGCACGTCGTCGATTTCGCCGAGCGTTGCGCGTTCGGCAACCACTGTACTGCCTCCCACCCGAATCATAGTATTTTCCAGCCCTTCCAAAGTACCGGACTGATGTTCCCGCTCTTCTAAGCGACGTATCCGTGTAACACTAGGGTGGAGAAGGGCCTCTCCTCGAAACTGTTTGCGCGCGCCTTCCCCGGTCGCTGCTTCACCGCGAGAGGCGACCATGTCGGCAGTGTAGATAGCGATTGCGGGCGTCGCGCCAGGATCATCGGCATCTTTGGTCACTTCGATCGAGGCGATGCGGGTGGCGTCGATGCGCCGGGCTTCGTCTGCGCTGATTTCCCGGCCGTCAAAGGTGTACTTCCCGGCGGCACCGCCCAGCGCGGTGATACCGACACGCCCGGCCTGCTCCTCCGCCGCGGCGACATCCATCTGTTCGATCTCGGCGGCGCTGGGCAGATCCGTTTCGCAGGCGGCGAGCACGAGCGGGGCTGCGATCGCGGCCAGCGCCGCGGTGCGCAAGGTTCCAAACCTGGGGGTTCTGTTCGTCATGGCAATCAACCTTCGTTCGAGTTGTGCAGGGGATTCGAGTAATGCCGGTGCACCGGGGAGCCCTGCGGCCCGGCGTCCGGCCACATCGAGGAGTACAGAACCGTAGGCACTGCGGCTGGCACCGCCTAGTACGACCCGGCGGTCGCAGTCCACCTCGACCGCGAGCCGCAGCCTTGCCAGCATCCACCACGCTGCCGGGTTCCATGGAAGCAGAGCGAGGAGCAGGAAGCCGCCGCTTAGGAGCAACGGGTCTCGCGCCCGGACGTGCTCGCGCTCGTGGGCGAGTACCAGCCGCTGCTCTTCATCTCCCGCCTCGAGCAGCCACTCGGGGATCACGATCTCCGGCCGCAGCAGGCCAGTTACGACCGGCCCGGTCTCCGGCGCTACCCGCACCGGTACACCGTGCAGCACCTGCCGCCGCCAGCGCCGCCGCTCGCGTGCGCTCCGCAGCAGCGTCCAAGCGAATAATGCGAGCAGGGCGGCGGTAGCGAGCGCCCACATCGCGGCGATC
>JBBSMO010000101.1:0-7777 GCA_038233155.1 Longimicrobiales bacterium | reverse complement strand
CGCGGCCGCACGCGCGGTCTGCAGAGCCGCCCGGCTGTCCGCAGTGTGGTTCGGAGAAGCTCGAGCTGTCAGCGGGCAGCCGGAACCACGGAGATCCCGTCGAGAGGGGTGTATGCCTGGACTGCGGCCTAGTTTGGAGCAGACAGAGGCGGTGAGAGAATGCGGATTGGGGAATGCGGATTGGGGAATGCGGAATGCGGAATGGATCACGTATGCTGCCGGTGCCGCCGCAGCTCCCGGCCCATCACCTGGTTCATAGATGAGCGGTATGCCTGAAATCGCGGTTCCGCTCCGCTGGGTAAACCGGCCGCTTGCGGTGCTCCTGCTGCTCGCTACGGTCGCGGCGTGCTTCGCACCACAGCCGCTGGCGGCGCAGGCGGATACCACGCGGCTGACCATCGCGGGCCTGCGCGAGCCGGTGGAGATCGTCACGGATCGCTGGGGCGTAGCGCACATCTTCGCGCGCAACGAGCCGGACCTGTTCTTCGCGCAGGGCTACAATGCGGCGCGTGACCGGCTGTTCCAGTTCGAGATCTGGCGGCGGCAGGCCACCGGTACGGTCGCGGAGATCCTCGGTCCTGACGAGATCGAGCGGGATATCGGCACCCGCCTCTTCCGCTTCCGCGGCGATCTTTCCGCCGAGCTGAACCACTATCACCCCCACGGCGAACAGATCATCGGTTCGTTCGTGCGGGGGGTGAACGCCTACATCGCCGAAACCGAACGCTCGCCCGAGTTGCTCCCGCTGGAGTTCGGGCTGCTCGGCATCACCCCTGGCAAATGGACGCCGAAGGTCGTGATCTCGAGGCATCAGGGCCTGCTCGGCAACCTCGAGCAGGAGCTGGCGTATGGCCGGGCGGTCGCACGGCTCGGTCCCGAGCGGGTGCTCGCGTTGGAGAGCTTCGGTCCCGGCACACCGGGCATCGCGCTCGATAGCACGCTCGATGGCGACCTTCTGTCGCAGGACATTCTCGGGGTCTACACGGCGTTCCGGCGCTCCATCCGCTTCGAAGCGTCCGACATCGTGGCTGCTCGCCGTGCCGATCCGGCAGCCGCGGGCCGGCTGGCGGCACTGAGTGTGGAGTTGGAAGAGCAGCGGCGCTGGCGAGAGCGCCGCGACATCGGCAGCAACAACTGGGTCGTCAGCGGCAGGCTCACCGAGAGCGGCTACCCTATCATGGCCAACGACCCGCATCGCGCGCAGTCGGCACCGTCGCTCCGCTACTGGACGCACCTTTCGGCGCCCGGCTGGAACGTGATCGGTGGGGGCGAGCCGGTGCTGCCCGGCATCTCGATCGGCCACAACGAACAGGGCGCGTGGGGGCTGACGGTTTTCGCCACCGACGGCGAGGATCTGTACGTGTACGAGACGGATCCCGCCGATCCGGAGCGCTACCGCTACCGGGGCGGCTGGGAGCGGATGCGCACGATCCGCGACACCATCGCCGTGAAGGGCGGCGCGGACACTACGGTTGTGCTTCGCTACACTCGTCACGGACCGGTGGTGTTCCAGGACCGGCAGCACCACCGCGCCTACGCGGTGCGCGCGGCGTGGATGGAGATCGGCGGCGCCCCCTACCTCGCCAGCCTGCGGATGGATCAGGCGACCACCTGGGAAGAGTTCCGCGATGCCTGCTCCTACAGCCACATTCCCGGCGAGAACATGGTGTGGATGGACCGCGCCGGGAATATCGGCTGGCAACCGGTCGGCATCGCTCCCATCCGCCCCAACTGGAGTGGTCTGGTTCCCGTGCCCGGCGATGGCCGCTACGAGTGGGACGGCTATCTCCCCATCAAGCAGCTCCCGCATGTGCTCAATCCGCCGGAGGGCTTCTTTGCGACGGCCAACAACAACCTGATCCCGCACGATTACCCGCATCGCAACGCGGTTGGTTGGGACTGGTCCGACCCCTACCGGTGGGCGCGGATCAATGAGGTGCTCGCGTCCGGCCGCAAGCTCAGCATGATGGACATGATGCGCCTGCAAACCGACGTGCTGTCGATTCCCGCACGCACCCTCACGCCGCTGCTGAAGCCGCTACGTTCGACCGATCCGCAGGTCGAGCGGGCAAGGGCGATGCTGCTGGATTGGGACCACCGGCTCGATGCGGAGTCGGTGGCAGCCGGCATCTACGTGGCGTGGGAACGGCGGCTGGGGGCCGCGGTCGAGGCGTTGGCGATCTCCCCAGAGGCGCGCGATGTGATTCGCGGCGTGGCGCTCAGCCGGGTGATCCAGTGGCTGGAGGCGCCCGATGGCCGCTTCGGCGAGCAGCCGGTGGCGGGGCGGGACAGCGTTCTCCTGCGCAGCCTGGTCGGAGCGGTCAGCGACCTGCGGGAGCGGCTCGGTCCGAACATGGACAGCTGGCAATATGGTCAGGAGAAGTACAAGCACGTGACGATCCGGCATCCGCTGAGCGCTGCGGTATCACCGGAGCTTCGTACGATGCTCGATGTCGGTCCGCTGCCGCGGGGCGGCAATGGCAGCACGCCGAACAGCACCGGCGGCGGCGACAATCAGACATCCGGGGCATCCTTCCGCATCGTGGCGACGGCGGAGGACTGGGATCGGACGGTCGGAACCAATACCCCTGGCCAGTCCGGCGACCCGAACGATTCGCACTACCGCGATCTGTTCGAGATGTGGGCCGCCGACCAGTATTTCCCCGCGTTCTTTTCGCGCCCCAAGATCGATTCGGTCGCCGAGCGGGTGACCGTTCTGGCGCCCGCGGGGTGACAGGTGTGTCCGCCGTCAGTGGATTGCTCCGATGCTCCAAAGCGCCCTCACCCCCGCCACGTCGCGTGGGTCGAGGCAGCCGGAGCACGGAGCGCTCCGCACCTGCTTCCCGTCGGCGACGACGCGGTGTGGCTTGCCAGCTCCTTTTTGGCCGGCAACCACTCCGGGCGGAGACATGGCCCTCGTTACAAGCAACCGATCACCTGCAGACATGACCACTGGCCGATGCTGAACCCCCGACGCCCTCAATTCAGATGCTTGCAGCTCGGGCTGCTGCTGTCGTTCGTGGCTCTGCCATGCGCCCGACTCGCGGCGCAGCAGGGTAGCGGTGCCTTCACCATCCAGCAGGTCCGCAGCTACCCGTTTCCCAACGAAATGGCTGCAGCACCGGCAGGATCGAAGCTGGCCTGGGCATTCAATGAGCAGGGGCGGCGCAACATCTGGGTGGCCGAGGGGCCAGACTTCCGTGCCCGTCAGCTCACGCCTTACGCAGAAGACGACGCGCAGGAGCTCACCAGCATCCAGATTTCGGCTGGCGCTCGGCCGTGGGTGGTGTACGTACGGGGTGGCGAGCACGGCTCGAATTGGGACGACGAGGTCCCGGTCAACCCCGCGCGGAGCCCCGAGGTGCCCAAGGTGCAGATCTGGGCGGTGCCGTTTGCCGGCGGCGAGCCGGTAGCGCTCGCGGAGGGCGCTGATCCGGTTGTGTCCCCGCGCGGCGACCGCGTTGCGTTTCGCAAGGACGGGCAGATCTGGGCGGTGCCGGTTGACGGCTCCGAGCCCGCCAAGCGCCTGTTCTACGCGCGCGGCAGCAGCGGAGACGCGCGCTGGTCGCCCGACGGCTCGAAGGTCGCCTTTGTTTCGAACCGTGAGGACCACTCGTACGTGGGTGTGTATTCCGGCGACGCGGCACCGATCGTTTGGATGGCTCCTTCGGTTTCCCGCGATGGCAGCCCGCGCTGGTCGCCCGATGGCACGCGCGTGGCCTTTGTGCGGCGGCCCGGTTCCGGCGGCGCGCCCGACTCGGTCTTCGCAGACCGCCACTCGCCTTGGTCGGTCTGGACGGCCGACGCCACGACTGGTGAGGCGCGGCAGATCTGGAAGGCGCCGGAAACGCTGCGCGGCTCGACCCCGAGCACCCATGGCGGCCCCAACCTGCACTGGGCGGCGAACAACCGCATTGCCTTCATGTCGTACCAAGATGGTTGGCCACACCTCTACTCGGTTCCGGCGGCTGGCGGCGAGGCGCTGCTGCTCACTCCGGGCGGCTACATGGCCGAGCATGTGAGCATGAGCCCCGACGGCCGCTTTCTAATCTTCGCCGGCAACACAGGTCCAGATTCGTTAGACATAGACCGGCGCCACATCGTGCGTGTGCCAACGGACCGCGTCGCTCCCGAGGTGCTGACCCCCGGTGACGGCATCGAGTGGAGCCCGGTCGTGACCGGCGACGGAGGGCAGATCGCGTTCCTCAGCGCGACAGCGCAACGCCCGCCGCTCCCGGCCGTAATGCCCGCGCGGGGCGGCGAGAAGCGCCTGCTCGCCGAAAACCGCATTCCCGCGAACTTTCCGGCCGAGCGGCTCCTAACGCCGAAGCAGGTGGCCTTCCGCGCACCCGACGGCGTGCTGGTGCACGGCCAACTCTTCGAAGCACCAGGGGGGCCCGCGCGCAAGTCGGCGATCGTCTATGTTCACGGAGGGCCTCCGCGGCAGATGCTGCTCGGCTGGCACTACTCGGACTACTACGCCAATGCGTATTCGATGAACCAGTACCTTGCCAGCCAGGGGTACGTGGTTCTCTCCGTCAACTACCGCCTCGGTATCGGGTACGGCTACGACTTTCACCGGCCGCCGAATGCCGGCGCGCGCGGCGCCGCCGAGTACCAGGACGTCAAAGCGGCGGGCGAGTTCCTGCAGGGTCTGCCAGGAGTAGACCCGGAGCGGATCGGTATCTACGGCGGCTCGTACGGCGGCTTCCTGACCGCGATGGCGCTCGCCCGCGACTCGGATCTGTTCGCGGCTGGCGTTGATATCCATGGCGTTCACGACTGGACGACCCGCCGCGCGCGCGGGCTGCTGGAGCGGGAGAGCTACGAGGAGGCACCCGACCTAGACCGCGCCATCGAAGTCGCGTGGGAGTCATCTCCGGTTTCATCGGTGGACGGATGGCGGTCGCCGGTTCTGCTGATTCACGGCGACGACGACCGCAACGTTCGCTTCAGCGAGACAGTCGACCTGGTGCAGCGGCTCGTTGCGGCCGGCGTGCCCTACGAGCTGCTGGTAATTCCCGACGACACCCACCACTGGATGTTGCACCGCAACGCCCTGCGCGTGAACGCTGCCACCGCGGACTTTTTCGAGCGGAAGCTGAAGTGAATGCGGAATGCGGAATGCGGAATGCGGAGTTTGGAAGCCCGTGCGGCACCCCGGTTCCGCGGCTTCCGGCGGGCCTGCTCCCTTCGCTGGCTGACGGCCCGTAGCTCGTGGTGAATGGCTGCGTTGTGAACCGCTGTTCTGTAGCCGGGCTCTGCGCTGCCGCCTTCGTGCTGCTCGCGGCAACGCCCGTACGCGCGCAGAGTGGCGGGGTACACACCGCGTCGCCGGGTGCCGCGAACGCCGGCGTCTGCACCGGCGCCGACACATCGGCTACCGCGCCCAATCAGGACCTGTATTGTGTCCGGCTGCTGCCGCGGCCTCTGGTACGGGGTGCCTCCGGCGTGGCGGCTCTGCACCCTTCGGCATCTCCCTTCGGCGTCGCCCTCACCGCGGACGGGCGGCAGGTGTACGGCGTCACCCTCGAGCTTCGCAATCTTCCGCCGCCGGAGGCGCTCGGTCCCTACAGCACGTATGTGGTTTGGGCCGCCCCGCCCTCGCTCGCGCCGCTGGTGAAGCTCGGCGAGGCGGGCAATGGCTCGACGGCGCTCGACCCCGTCGCGCTCAACAAGTTTCTGCTCTTCGTCAGTGCTGAAGTGTCGGGAGATGTTGCCCGCCGCTCCGGCCCCCTCGTTCTCCGCGGGATGTCGCCCAGCATGCGCATGAGCGACACGCACCTGACGGGTCTCACCGGGGGCCCGCTCCCCGGCGAAGAGGACGAGCCCGATGCGGCGCACCAACACGACACTCCGGGGCCGCACTGGGCGATGCCGCCGATGGACCCGCGTGTCGCGCCGATGCCGATGGCAGGCTTTGAACGCGCCGTCCCCGATGCGATCCCCTACCTGCCCGGCTGGATGGTAGATGCGGATACTCTGCCGTTCGCCGTACCGCGCGAGGTAGTGCCTCTCGCGGACGGGGACACACTGCGGCTCGAGGCGCGCTTCGTCCGCCGCACCATCAACGGCCGCACCTTCGTGATGTACGGCTTCAACGGCCAGTATCCCGGCCCGCTGATTCGCGTTGATCAAGGCGCCGAGATCGTGGTGGACTTCACCAACCGCGTTGAATGGGCGACTACGGTGCATTGGCACGGCGTGCGCCTCGAGAACCGCTTCGACGGCGTCCCGCATCTTACCCAGGAGCCGGTCGAACCGGGCGAGACCTTCCGCTACCGGGTGCGCTTCCCAGACGCGGGCCTCTACTGGTATCACCCGCATCACCGCGAGGATGTCACGCAGGATCTTGGGCTCTACGGCAACATTCTCGTCGGCGCGCCGCAGCCGGACTACTACGGTCCCGCGCATCGCGACGAGGTGCTGATGCTGGATGATCTGCTGGTCGGCGAGGCCGGACTGGTACCCTTCGGCCGCGAACGGGCGACGCATGCGGTGATGGGCCGCTTTGGCAATCTGCTCTTAGTGAACGGAGAGCCGGACTACTCGCTCTCGGTCAGGCGCGGGGAGGTGGTGCGCTTCCACCTGACCAATGTATCGAACGTGCGCACCTTCAACCTCGGCTTCGGCGGCGCTCAGATCAAGGTGGTCGCCTCCGACGTCAGCCGCTTCGAGCACGAGCAGTGGACCGAGAGTGTCGTGATCGCCCCCGCGGAGCGCTATATAGTGGATGTAAGGTTTCCGGTGGCGGGCACCTTCCTGCTCGCGAACCGGGTGCAGGCGATCGACCACGCCGCTGACCGCTTCTTTGCTTCGGTAGATACACTCGGTACGATCCAGGTCGGCGAACAGCCCGCCAAGCCGGACCTCGCCGCCGCGTTCGCTACGCTGCGCACGCATGACGAGGTGCGCGCCGAAATCGAGGCGTACCGCGAGCACTTCAACCGCCCGCCAGATCGCGAACTGACGCTGGCTCTCGAGAGCACCGCGCTGCCCTTCGCCCTCGAGCAGATCATGGCGCTCGAGGCAATCAGCTACGTGCACCCCGTCGAGTGGGCGGGCACCATGCCGATGATGGACTGGCTGCCGACCAGCGCCGAGGTGCGCTGGATATTGCGCGAGCCGGCCACCGGCCGCGAGAACGAGGAGATCCAGTGGCGCTTCACGGTCGGCGACGTGGTCAAGCTCCGCATTCACAACGAGCGCCGCGTGATTCACCCGATGGCACACCCGATCCACATCCACGGGCAGCGCTTCCTGGTACTCGCCGTGAATGGCGTGCCCAACGAAAATCTGGTTTGGAAAGACACCGTGCTCGTACCCGTGGGCGCCACCGCGGACATTCTGCTCGAGCTCTCGAACCCCGGCGAGTGGATGCTGCACTGCCACATCGCCGAGCACCTCGAAGCCGGCATGAAGATGGTGTTCAGCGCAGAGCCCCCCGGCTGACGCTGCTTGCGCCGCGCGCACCCGCTGCCGATGTTGCGCATAGCCTTGCTTCCCCTTCTCAGGAGCTGACGATGAACCTTCCCGAGACGCGTACCATGTCTCTCCCCGGCCAGCCCTCACCCCCGCCTCAAGTCGAGAGAGGGGGCGGTGTCAGCGTCCGGGGAAGTTCTCCCCCTCTCGCATTATGGGCGAGCAACTGTGTTGGGCATCGGCCGCTCCCCCCTCACCCCGGCGCTTCGCGTCACCCCTCTCCCACGAGGGGAGAGGGGACCAACAGCGTGGCTCCACCCGTCTGTTCTCCCCCTCTCCCTCCTTGGGAGAGGGG
>JBBSMO010000100.1:0-7777 GCA_038233155.1 Longimicrobiales bacterium | reverse complement strand
TCGGCGTCGGCGGGGTCGGCAAAACTCGCTGCCGTGGTCGAGGCACGCCTCCGCCCTGTTGAGCCGACCCGCATCTCTTTCGAGACGCTCCCGACCGACCTGTAAAGCCGCGCCCACACCATCCGCCGCGTGGACCTACCCAGCCTCTTCGCGGTCTATGAGCCTTTCGATCATCGGGAGTTCCTTCAGCACCTGAGGAACCTGCGGTTCCAAGATCCGAACTGGCTGTACGACTCCCGCCTGCGGACGGATCAACCCCTCCAGGGTGACATCTTCCCGCATGTGGAGCTGCACTTCACCAGGCGGGACGGCACCGCGGCAGCTCATCATGGCGCCGCGATGCTGATTGCAAACAGCTGCGACACCGTTCCAGAACAAGATCCCGCTGCGGCGATGGCTCCGGTCCAGCTCCTGGATTCGGTCGCGGCCGAGTTGCGTCATGAGGTTGATCGGGAGGGGCGCCTCGAGACGATCCGCGCCAACCGCAGAACGTCTCGGTTCTATCTTCCCGCTACGGCCGCAGATCCGGAGCGATACGTCGATTTTACATTCGCCAGCGCAGTGTCCACCCGCCGGATCCAAGATCTTTACGCCAGCCACCAGCGGGACATTCTACGCCTGACCGAGCGCGGTTGGTACCTGCTCACCGGAAAGCTGGCCCACCACTTCGCCCGCGGCGAGCGTGAATGAAGGCGAATCGTGCAGCCAAGCTCTCGCTCCAGCGGATCCGCGTTGATCGACACGCCCTCGGGGCGCGGAACCACCGTCTAACGGAGTGGTGGGCGCTGGACTTCGCAGGCTTCCGTCACGAGGTCAAGAAGGCGCTCGGCCGCGAGATCCCGCTCAAAGAGCGGGACGAGTGGGAAGGGTGGCTCGCCGCGCAGCGCCAGCGGCACGAGCAGCACACCGCGGAGATCGTGCGGCCCGAGACGGAGCTGAACGAGCGCGTATACGCTCTGTTCGGGCTGACGTACGCGGAGATCGAGATCATCGAGGAGAGCACCAAGTACGAATACGGCCGCGTGTGAGGGGAGGAGCAGTCGGCCGCGGCGGTTGCGGAAATACTAATCAACTACTAACTTGTGCTAAAGTTAGTATTTTGCTCCTAGGTGATCGGGTGGTATGAAGATCCCCGTTGCCCCCGCCCCATGGTGGGAAACGTTGAGGCGCCTATCGGCGGACGCGGCAAGCGGGTTCGACCTCATTACCTGGCGTCCGGGACCGACGGCCGAGGGTAAGTACCGGCATTGGGACATCCTGCGCCACCTGGAGCCGCCTCCGAACCGCACGCACGATGAATGGTGGGTCGCGCTCAAGGTAGCACGAGCCAACCTGGCGCAGTCCCTTCCTATGGTGGATCGTGAGGGAGCGCCGTTCTGGTATTGCGTTCCGCCGGTGATGCACCGGATGCTCCATGAGATTGACCGAGATGCCACAGGGCGGGTCCGTGCAGCGGGTGGAGTGCCGGATACCCGAACCGGCGAGTACTACCTGATCAACTCCCTGATGGAGGAACCGATCGCGTCCAGCCAGCTCGAAGGCGCGGCGACAACCCGGCGAGTCGCGAAGGAGATGCTGCGGATCGGCCGTGAACCCGAGACCCGCGGTGAGCGGATGATCCTAAACAACCACCGCGCGATGCAATTCGTTCGCGACATCAAGGACGAGCCGCTGACACCGGAGCTGATCTTCTCCATCCATCGGCTGGTGACGGAAGGAACGCTTGAGGATCCCGCCGCGGCCGGGCGGCTCCGACGCGCGGACATTCCGGAGGAGGACATCAACGTCATCGATGAGATCGGCGGGGTGCTCCATCGACCACCTGACGCTGCCCAACTCGTCGGCCGGATGGCCGCGCTTTGCGAGTTCGCGAATGCCCGGGAGCCGTTCGTCCACCCCGTGATACGGGCGATTCTGCTCCACCTCTGGCTGGCGTACGACCACCCGTTCGTGGACGGCAACGGCCGGACGGCGCGTGCGTCGTTCTACTGGTACACCGCGTCACGGGGTTACTGGCTGCTGGAGTACGTGTCGATCTCGAGCATCCTGAAACGGGCACCGGACAAGTACGCGCGCGCGTTCCTGTACACGGAGACCGACGAGAACGACGCAACGTACTTCATCCTCAACCAGCTCCGGGTGCTCCGTCAAGCGATCGACCGCTTGCACGAGCACCTTGACCGAAAGACCCGGCAGGCACGCGAAACCGAGCGGTTGTTGCGCCGCCCGGCTGCGCTGCGCGACCAGCTCAACCACCGGCAGCTCGCTCTGCTCACCCACGCTTTGCGGCACCCCGGATTCGAGTACACAATCCAGTCACACCAGGGCTCCCACGGCGTCACCTATCAAACGTCCCGCACGGATCTGCTCGCTCTGGCCGATCGAGGCCTGCTGCAGCAGACGAAAATCGGAAGAAAGTTCATCTTTCGGGCCACTCCCGATCTGCGTGACCGGCTGAAGAAATTGGAGGCGGTGCCGTAGCCGAACCCGCGGCACGTTGATCGTCATCGCGGAGCAGGTGCGGAAGGATCTGCGGCGGCAGCCGGCGTGTTCCGCACGATTGCTCGGCGCCCGAAAGGAATCTCCGCCACCATTGTCGCCTCCCGCGGCAGCTTCGCAATGTCGAAGCGCGGGATCAGCTCTGCGGCGCTGAGCGATTCTGCTGGCTCCGCAAGGCCGCAGGTGGCGGCGAGCCACCCGGCCAACGCTTCTGGCCGCGTGCCCGCTTCCCGTACCTCGCGGATCGTGATGGCGCCCTCCCGCTTGGAAAGCCGTTCGCCGCCGGTACCGAGCAAGAGCGGCACGTGCAGCCACTGCGGTGGCTCGAGCCCGAGAGCGTCGTAGAGCAGCACCTGCCGCGCGGTGGACGAGAGCAGATCGGCGCCGCGAACCACGTGCGTGATCTGCATTGCGGCGTCATCTACGACGACAGCTAGTTGGTACGCCGCGACCCCGTCTTTGCGGCGGATGACAAAATCGCCCGTCTCGGCGCCCGGATCGAAGCTCTGCTGCCCCTGCAGCAGATCTTTGAAGCCGGCCGGGCCGGGTTCCACCCGGAAGCGGAGAGCAGCCGGGGGCGCGGGCCGGGCTTCCCCGTCGTCCGCCAACGTGGCGCGGCAGGTGCCGGGGTAGCGCGGCCCGTCATCACCGTGCGGAGCGCTCGCCGCCTCGGCGATCTCGCGCCGCGAGCAGTTGCAGGAAAACAGCCGTTGATGAGACGCGAGCCGCTCGAGTGCGTCGCGGTAAAGCTCCTGCCGCTCTGACTGCAGGTAGGGCGCGAACCGCCCGCCTGCGACGGGTCCTTCGTCCCAATCGAGCCCAAGCCAGCGCAGATCGGCGAGTTGCGCTTCCATGACTCCCGCACGCACCCGGCCGCGGTCCAGATCCTCGATGCGCATCACGAACTGGCCGCCTGCCGCCCTCGCCTGCAACCAAGCTAAGAGCGCCGTACGCGCATTCCCCAGGTGCAGCTCCCCCGTCGGGCTCGGCGCGAAGCGCCCTCGAACGCGCAAGATCAAGAAAGGTGCGGGGGTGTGATGTGCGGAAGAAACGCTGACGGCAGGGTGACCGGTAATGCCTCCGGACCACGACGGAAGTGCGAGCCGCCATTCCGCATTCGGCACTCCGCATTCCGCAATTCCTTAAAGCTCGCCCAACATGCGGTCTACGCGGGCTTCCAGTACCGACTTGGTACTGCCGGAGAGCGCGGATTCGAGAAGATCGGCAAGCTCTTCGCCGAAGTCTTGCGGAAACTTGCGTTGGATGCGGATCAATGGCGCGAAGGTCAGCAGCGCGGTGCGCGGCATCTCTTCATCTCCGGCGCGGTCACCGCGCCACGCTTCCGGGTTCCCGGCGCTGGCCTTCCACGGTTCGTCTGCTTGCTGGCCGCCTAGCGGTCCCACGCCCGGGATCGAGCCGTCCACGGGAAGCGCGAGGCCGACCATGGCCTGGATCTCGCCATCGGCGGCTTCGGGCTCCTCCGCCAGCAGCCCCAGCCGCACCGGCTCGGCCATGGCGGCTTTCAGAACGGAGATGGTTTCGGCGGGCAACAGGGAACGGAAGCTCGCCTGTTCACGCCCGTGGACGTAGAATGCGATTGCTAACAGCTCCGCGCCGTCTGGGGCGAGGCCTTCCGAGTCGGTTTCGCGGACTGTCAGGTGGACGGGTTCTTCTCGCAGGTATACGTGCATAGCAGCAAGAGCTGAGAACAAAGTCGGACGTTGGAGTCTCAATCTAACCCGTTTCGCCAGCGGCGGGAACCGCACGACAGAGCGGTGCAGCGCCGCCCCCGCGGGGACCGGTTCCGCCGCTACATACAACCTATCATCATGACCACGAACGATTTGAAAGCAGAGCAAGGACAGGCAGCCCCCGCGCCGCCGCCAATCCGGCGGTCGGAGGCGGGGATACTCGAGGAGCTGCGCCAAAGCGAGCGGCGGTTCCGGGCGGTACAGGAAACCTCACCGGACGGCTTCATGCTCTTCGACAGCGTTCGCGACGAAAAGGGTACCATTATCGATTTTGAGTGGCTCTATGCGAACCCCGCATCCGAGGCGGTGATCGGCCGCGCCGGCGCGAGTCTGCTGGGGAAGCGGTTGCTCGGCGAGATGCCGGGCAACCTCGAATCCGGGTTGTTCGAACGCTACCTCCGCGTAGTCGAGACGGGAGTGACAGAGCAGTGGGAGCACCAGTACGAGCACGAGGGGCTAGACTACTGGTTCCGGAACACGGCCGCCAAGGTAGGAGACGGGTTCGCCGTTTCCTTCGCCGACATCACGGCCCAGAAGAGGAGCGAAGCCGCTCTGTGGGCGCGCGAAGAAGAGTTCCGAACCATGGCGGATTCCATCCCGCAGCTCGTCTGGATGGCGGATGAGAGCGGCTACATCTTCTGGTACAACCGGCGCTGGTACGAATACACCGGCACGCAGCCGGAAGACATGGAGGGGTGGGGCTGGCAATCGGTCCACGATTCGACGGAGTTGCCGCGGGTGCTCGAGCGCTGGCAGACATCTCTCGGCACCGGCGAGCCGTTCGACATGGTCTTCCCGATCCGCAACGCGGAGGGGGTGTTTCGCCCGTTTCTGACCCGCGTCGTTCCCATCCGGGACACCGTGGGCAGCATCACCCGCTGGCTCGGGACCAACACGGACATCACCGAGCAACGCGAGGCCGCGCAACGCCAGCAGTTTTTGGCGGAGGCTAGCGCGTTGCTGGCCTCGACACTCGACTACCGGACGACGTTGGATGAGGTCTCGCGACTGGCCGTACCCGAACTGGCGGATTGGTGTGCGGTAGATGTTCTCGATGACGAAGGGCAGATCCAGCGTGTAGCCGTTGCTCACCCTGACCCGGCGCAGGAAGAGATCGCGCGCGAGCTGCAGCGCCGGTACCCGCCAGATCCCGATGCTACGCGGGGTGTGCCGCAGGTGTTGCGCAGCGGCGAGCCCGAGCTGGTGCCGGAGATCCCGCCGGGGCTGATCGAGCAGGCTGCGGTCGATGAAGAGCATCTACGCCTGCTGCGCGCTTTGGACCTGCGCTCGTACCTGATCGTGCCGCTCGCCGCCCGCGGCAGGCGGCTAGGTGCGTTGACGCTGGTGCACGCCGAATCCGCCCGCTGCTTCTCGGAAGAGGATCTGCGCTTTGCCACCGCCCTCGCCCAGCGGGCGGCCATTGCGGTGGACAACGCCCTGCTCTTCCAACAGGCCAGCGAGGCTCGCCGCCAGACGGAAATCATTCTCGAAAGCATCACCGACGCTTTCTTCGCGTTGGACGGAGATTGGAACTTCACGTATGTGAACCGCGAGGCCGAGCGGCTCTTCCGGCATCAGGGCGAAGTGCTTCTCGGGCAGAGCATCTGGGATGTGTTTCCCGATGCCCGCAACTCCGTTTTCTGGGACGAGTATCACCGGGCGCTTCAGGAGCAGGTAGCCGTCCGCTTCGAAACCAGGGATCTTGAGACGGGGACGTGGTATGATTTCCACGCCTATCCATCCGCCGACGGACTGGCCGTTTACTTTCGCGACATCAGCCGGGAAAAGCAGGCCGATCTAGAAATGCGGGCGAGCCAGGAGCGCTACCGCTTTCTCGCGAACGCCATCCCCCAACAGGTTTGGACCGCCGGCCCGGACGGGCAGCTCGACTATGTCAACCGAGTCGTCACCGAATTCTTCGGCCGCACTGCCGGCGAGGTGATCGGCGATGGTTGGCAGGCAGTGGTGCATCCCGAAGATCTGAGCCGGGTCGTCACCCGCTGGATCGCCTCGGTGCGGACCGGTAATCCCTATGAAGTCGAGTTCCGCCTCCGGCGCTCGGATGGTGAGTACCGCTGGCACATCGGCCGCGCGGTCGCGCTGCAGGATCCGTCGGGTAGCGTTCAGCGTTGGTTCGGGACCAATACGGATGTAGACGAGCAGAAACGCGGCGAGGCCGAGCGTGAACGGCTCCTCGCGGAGGCTGCCGCCGAGCGTGCCCGCCTGCGGGAGCTGATCGAGAATGCACCGGCGGTGATGGCGCTGTACCACGGGCCCGAGCATGTGATCTCGACGGTCAACCCAGCCTGGCAACGCATAGTGGGCAAGCCCAATGCCGTAGGCAGGCCTTTTCGCGAGGTATTTCCCGAGTTTGAGGGCAGCGGTCTCTTCGAGCAGTTGGACCGTGTCTACGAAACCGGTGAGCCTTTCGCGGATGCCGAAGCGAACGTGCCGCTGGACCGGCACGATACCGGCAACCTAGAGGACACCTACTGGAACCTCGTTTGGCAGCCGCTCAAAAACGTGGCGGGCGATACTGAGGATATTCTGGTGCATGCCGTCGAGGTGACCGCACAGGTGCTGGCGCGCAGGGCTATCGAAGAAAAGGCGGCCGAGCTCGAGCACCTGACGGCCGCTCTGGCGGCGAGCAACCGCGAGCTGGACCAGTTCGCCTATGTCGCGAGCCACGACCTGAAGGCTCCGTTGCGTGGCATCGCAAACCTATCGCAGTGGATCGAAGAAGACCTCGGCACCGAAGTGCCCGAAGAGGTGGCCGGCCACCTCGATCTGTTGCGCGGCCGCGTACACCGCATGGAAGGCCTGATTGACGGGATTCTCGAGTTCTCCCGCGCGGGGCGCTCGGCGGATGCAGCCGAAGCGGTCTCTGTAGATGAGTTGCTCGCCGAAGTGATCGATCTGCTTTCTCCACCAGACGATACCACGATCGAGATCCCGCCCGGCTTGCCCACGCTTCGCACCGAGCGCCTGCCGCTGCAGCAGGTCTTCATGAACCTGCTCGGGAACGCCATCAAGTACGGGCGCCCCGGGCAGGGGCCGCAGCACATCGCGATTGGCGCGGGCGGGCAGGGCTCCTTTCATGAGTTTTCGGTGTCCGACAACGGGCCGGGGATCGCTCCCGAGTACCACGACCGCATCTTCGCTATCTTCCAGCGCTTGGATGCCCGTGACACCGTAGAGGGAACCGGAATCGGCCTTTCCCTGGTCAAGAAGCTGGTGGAGAGCCGCGGCGGCCGCGTTTGGGTCGAGTCGCAGCCCGGCAGCGGTAGCACATTCTTCTTCACCTGGCCCAAGACGGCCGGCACCCCGCCACAGAGCGCCTGAGGAGGCCTCATGACCAACCGGCTGGCGCAGGTTCAGCGCCGGGCGAAGGCGCCACTTTCCGCTTCACCTGGGCTGAAGCGGCGATGGCGCGCGAGGAGGGGGCATGAGCTGTTACCGGCATGCGCCAGCGATGCGCGGACCGCCTTTTGCACGTCTCGCCGCACCGTTCCGGCCGCCACCCCGCG
>JBBSMO010000099.1:0-7780 GCA_038233155.1 Longimicrobiales bacterium | reverse complement strand
GACATTCACGTTCTTGTACGAGAACGCTCCGGACTCGATCACCGGCCGCGCCAGCTCCTTCTTCGGCGCCCCCGAAAAGCCGGCGTTGCGGCGCGCGCTCCACTGCATCGGTGTGCGGACCGCGTCGCGCCCCTCGAGCTCGAGGTCCTCGCCCATGCCGAGTTCGTCACCGTAGATGAAGGTCGGCGCGCCCGGCATCGAGAATAGCAGACTCCACGCCAGCTCGAGGCGCTTGCGGTCGCCGCCGAGCATCGGCGCGAGCCGGCGGCGGATGCCGCGCCCGAAGATCCGCATCTGCTCGTGCGGCGCGAACGCTTCGAAGACCGCCGCGCGCTGGTCGTCATCGAGCCGCTCGAGGTCCAACTCGTCCAAGTTGCGCAGGAAGTTCGCCCAGCCGCCGCTCTCCGGCACCGTCGGCATCCGCCGCAGCGCCATGCACAGCGGTTCGGCCTCTTCGCGTGCGAGCGCGAGGAACAGGTAGTTGTCGAGCACGAAGTTGAAGAGCATGTTCAGCTCGTCGCCGTCGCCGTAGTAGACGGCGAGCTTCTCCGGCTCGACATCCGATTCGCCGAGCAGGACCGCGTCGCTGCGGCGGCTGCGAACCAGCTCGTTCATCCCGCGCAGCACCCCGTGCGGGTCCGTCGGTTTGGTACCGGGAATCCCGTTCTTGGCAATCATGTGCGGGGCCGCGTCTACCCGGAAGCCGGATATCCCGAACGACAGCCAGAACTCGAGCACCCGGTGGATCTCGTCGCGCACCTCCGGGTTGGACAGGTTCAGGTCCGGCTGAAAATGGTAGAACTTGTGGTAGTAGTAGAGCCCAGCCACCTCGTCAAATGTCCAAACGCCGTTCTCCTGGCCGGGGAAGATGCTGCCCTCGCCGGGCGGCGTTGGCGGCGGGGCGTCCGTCCAGACGTAGTAGCCGCGGTAGCGCGAATCGGGTGCGCGGCGGGCGGCCTGGAACCACGGGTGCGTATCCGACGTGTGGTTCATCACCAGGTCGATCAGCACGCGGATGCCGCGCTCGCCCGACTTCTGCACCAGCTCGATGAAGTCGTCCAACGTGCCGAGCGCAGGGTCGACGCCCATATAGCCGGCGATGTCGTACCCGTTGTCGCGCCGCGGTGACGGGTAGAAGGGGAGCAGCCAGAGGCAGGTAACGCCCAGATCCGCAATGTAGTCGAGCCGCTCGATCACTCCACGCAGATCGCCGACCCCGTCGCCATCGCTATCAGCAAACACGCTGACATCTACCGCGTAGATGATCGCGTTTTTGTACCAGAGTTCAGAGCGCAATGTAGCCGGTAGTCAGCAGTCAGTAGCTAGTGGAGACGGAACGGCGGCCCCCTGCCTGCGGGGGAAGGGGCCGGGGGAAGGGGGGTCCCGCGGGGACGAGACGGCACCGGTCGGGCGGGATGCAAGCCCGTCATACCGATCACCAGTCACCAGTCCCTGGTCACTGTTCCCCAAACGCCATCGTCGTCAACAGCGCGTTCTCCGCCTGCCGTGAATCCAGCCGCGTGTGCTGCACAACGACCGGCACATCGGACTCGATCACACTGGCATAGTCGGTGTCTTTCGGTACGGGCTCCGGGTCTTCGAGGTCGTTGAAGCGCACGTGCTTGGTGCGGCGCGGCGGCACGGTGATCCGGTAGGGGCCGACGGGCTCGCGATCGCTGAAGAAGACGGTGATTTCGACATGCGCTTCTTTGTCGCCGGCGTTCAGGATGCAGGCGGTCTCGTGGCTGAGCATCTGCGGCTCCGGGCCGGTGCTCCCCGGCGGGATGTACCCTTCGGCGATCGCCCAGCGCGTCTTCCCGATCTCTTTCATTCCATCATTCCTGCGGTTTGGCGTGAGTCGCCGTCGATGCGGAACCAGCGGTAGCCGTAGCCATCCAACTCGATCTGCTCGGCCTCTTCGGTGACCGGTCGCGGGTCGCCGTCGCCGAACAGATCGATCATCTCGTGACCCTGGAAGGCGTCCAGCTCGACCTGCGCGGTGCGCGGCTCGGCGCTCAGGTTGTGGAGCGCGAGGATCGTTCCACCCTGTTCCCAGGTGCAACAGTGGGCGAACACGTGCGGGTCATCGGCATCGAGGATCTCGCACTCGCCCCACCCGAGCTCCGGGCAGGCGCGGCGGGTGCGGACGATGCGCCCGAACCAGTTCAAAAACGACCCGCGCGCGCGGGTCTGGTCGCGGACGTTCACCTTCTCGTAGCTGTAGTCGCCGCTGTCTATGACCGGGCGCACCAGATCGCTGGTGTCGGCGGTCGAAAAGCCGCCGTTCGGCTCGTCCGTCCACTGCATCACCGTGCGGACGGCGTTGCGCCCCTCGAGCGAAAGGTCGTCGCCCATGGCGATCTCCTGCCCGTAACGGATCACGGGGGTGCCCGGCAGCGAGAACATCAGCGAGTAGGCCATCTTCAGCCGCGCCATGTCGCCACCTAACATCGGCGGCAGGCGGCGGCGGATGCCGCGGCCGAACAAGCGCATGTCTTCGTCGGGCGCCATCTCCCCGAACACCGCCTGCCGCTCGTCGTCCTCGAGCCGGCCGAGGTCCAGTTCGTCGTGGTTGCGCAGGAAGTTCGCCCACTGCGCGGTCGGCGGGATCTGCGGCAGCGCGCGCATCGCATCGGCGATCGGCTGCGCGCGCTCGCGGTGCATGCCCAGAAAGACGTTCTGATTGACGAGAAAGTTGAAGAGCATGTGCATCCGGTCGCCGTCGCCGAAATACTCGGAGACCTTGTCCGGCCCGACGTTCGCCTCGGCCAGCAGGATCGCATCGCCGCGCCGCCACTGCAGGAACTCGCGCATGTCGCCGATGTAGCGATACGGCTCGTCCACCTCGACGTTGGTCTTCTCGATGCCCTTGAGCTCGATCAGAAAGGGCGCCGCGTCCACACGGAAGCCGGAGATCCCCAGCTCGAGCCAAAACCCCATGATCTTGCGGATCTCCTCGCGCACCGCCGGGTTCGCGATGTTGAGGTCCGGCTGGTGATGGTAGAAGCGATGGAGGTAGTACCCGCCGGCGCTCTCGTCATGCGTCCAGATGCTCTCCTGCTGCCCCGGAAAGATGATGCCCTCGTCCGCATCTGCTGGCTTCTCCTCCGCCCACACATAGTAGTCGCGGTATTTCGACTGCGGGTCCTCGCGCGCCTGCTGGAACCACGGGTGTTCGATCGAGGTGTGGTTGACGACCAGGTCGGCCACTACCCGCATTCCGTGATCGCTCGCCTGCCGCATGAAGTCGACGAAGTCGCCGAGCGTCCCCAGCCGGTGATCTACGCCGTAGTAGTCCTTGACGTCATAGCCATTGTCGCGGTTCGGCGAGGGGTAGAACGGCAACAGCCAGATGCAATTCACGCCTAGCCCCGCCAGGTAGTCGAGGCGGCTCGTCAGCCCCTGGAAGTCGCCGACCCCGTCGCCGTCGCCGTCCATGAAGGTCTCGACGTCCAACGAGTAGATGATCGCTTGCTTGTACCACAGGTCAGTTTGGCCAATCATTGGGGAATCTGCAGTCTGTAGCTGGTAGCCAGTAGCTCGTAGTCCGCGGCCGGTATCTCTGCTGACTACCGTCTACCGACTGCCGTCTCGTAGCTATCTCGTTGTCGCTCCGCCAGTCACGGCGATGACTTCGCCGGTGATGAAGCGCGCATCGGCCGAAGCGAGAAACACGTAGGCCGGCGCGAGCTCCGCCGGCTGCGCCGGGCGCCCCCACTCGGTATCGGTTCCGAACTCCGCCACCTCTGCCTGGTCGTACGTCGAGTTGATCAGCGGCGTCCACACGGGGCCCGGCGCGACGCAGTTGACGCGGATCCCCCGCTCGCTCAGGTTCATGGCGAGCGACTTGGTCCACGAGTGCACCGCGCCCTTGGTGGCCGAATAGTCGAGCAATACCGGGTTGCCCTTCATCGCCACGACCGAGCCGGTGTTCAGGATCACACTGCCCGCCTTCATATGCGGCAGCGCGGCCTGCGCCATGAAGAAGAAGCCGAAGATGTTGGTGCGGAAGGTCCGCTCGATCTGCTCGACGGGGATGTCCGTGAGCGATTCCCGATCGGTGTGCTCGGCAGCGTTGTTGACGAGGATGTCGACGCCGCCGAGCTCCGAGCGCGCCTTGTCGACAAATTCGCGGCACTTCCCGGGGTCGCCGACGTCGAACCGGTGGGCGAAGCAGAGGCGCCCCGCCTTCTCGACCCAGCGCTTCGTGTCCGCGGCGTCCTCGTCCTCCATTTCGTCGCGGTAGCCGATCGCTACGTCCGCTCCCTCACGCGCGAAGGCGATCGCCACCGCCTTGCCGATGCCGCTGTCGCCGCCGGTGATGACCGCCACAAGACCGTCGAGCTTCCCGCACCCCTCGTAGCTCTGTTCGCCATGATCGGCCTTTGGCTTCAGCTTCTTCTCGACACCGGGCGGCTGCTGCGTCGGTACGTCGTCCGCGGGTTTCGGGCCATCACGGGGGTCGCGGTCGCGCATACTCTTTTCTCTTGCGATAGGGCGGGGCGAGCGCCTGCGAGCGCTGGGTCACCGGTGCCGACGAGGCCCGGCTGCGTTGCACAAGGCGTACCCGGCGCATCCTCGCCGCTACCACCCGGGTTATCGCTTGCGGTTCCGCTTCCGAGACCGCGCGGCCATCTTGCGCTTGGAATTCGACTTCCATTTGGGTTCCGTTTTGGCCGCATCCTCTGGCTTCGCCTGGCGTAGCGGCCCCGCTTTGGACTCCGGCTCGGGCGGAAACGTCCCATCAGCGGGGGGTCGCCGGGTGCGGAGTGGGGGGATCGTTTTTCGCTCTGCCAGAAGCCCCAGCTCGATCTGGATGTCTTCCCAATCGCCGCCTACGGACAGATCGACCCGCTCCACGGCGAACGCCTCTTCCATGAGCGGGGCCGCTTCCGTCGCACCGAGTTCCGCGAGATCAGCGATTATGAAGCCGTTCAAGGTCTGGTCGTTCCGGTACCATCTTTCCAGCACCCGTGTCAGCGCTGCGACGGCGGCGTCACGCGCAGCCGGATCGGTTCGGCGGCTTTGGCCAACCCGCACGACGCGGTAACGCGCGACCACTCATCGTTGGATGAATCAGCAAGGTAGCCGCCGAGCGGCCCGACGGCCCCTTTGCCGATCATTCCGAACACAAAGGGGAAGTCGTTCATCATCCGGTCGTCCTCCTCGGCGCCTGCGAGCAACCGGAGCAGCGGCTCGACCGCATCGGCTGCCCCGAGCTGGCCGAGCGCCCGCCAAGCGTGAACGGGCGCCCAGACCTCGGCCGAGTCGCCGTCCGCGGGATGCAGGGCGGCGTGGGTCTCCATCCGAATCAGGTCGAGAATGTGGTCCGGCTGCAAGCCAAAATCGCTGTAGGTGGCCCACTCGTACGCGCTGAACGGCGCCTCCCCGAGCGTCAATAGTTGATCTACGGGGAAGGTGTACGGCTGGTTCATGGCCGTGCTTTGGGGGGCCCGTCCCAGCGCAACACAGTCGCTCTCGGGGTTGTTCAACACGCTTCTAGCGGTGCGGATTGCTCATCGGCGCCGATCAATTGTTCCAGGCGCGGTCCACATCGCGCAGGATCCGCCGGTAGCGCGCATCCGTGCGCAGCGGCCCCAGCACGGCGGGGAAGAAATAACGGAAATGCTCGGTCGAAAACGAGTCCCATCGCCGCACCTGGTCGAAGGCTGCGAATGCGGCGTCGGCATCGCCGAGTGCGGCGTGCACCAGCCCCGCCGAGAACGAATGCGCCGATTCGATGATCTTGCTGACCAACTCGCGCGCGCCTATTTCGTCTCCCGCCCCGGCGCGGATCACGGCGCTCATGGCGTGGACCTCGGCGTGGGAGGGAGTTCCCCACCGCGGGACCAACACCAGCGCCCCCCGCAGCGCATCCTCCGCTTCCCGCGCCCGGCCGAGATGGTAGAGGACGAGGCCCTGCATGTAGAAATGGCCCCGCCAAACAGGTTGAGACGGAGCATAGTGGCGCGAACAAGGATCTGAGAACGTGGATACACGTTGGGTGAAGGGCTTCCAATCTACAGATCCAGGTGGTTTTCGGACACCGCACGCCTTCCTTCCGGAGCTGCGCTCTTTGGCCGACCAGCGGGCGGAACCAGGCGGGAGTTGCCCTCCCGCCTCGCTGCGAACTACACTCCAGGGGTAGCTGCCTCCCGGAAGCGCTGCGCCGGACCGGCGACGGCAATTCGCGGCCCATTCTTTCACCGCCTTACACTCTCGCAAGTCATCATGCTGATTCCGCGACCTTCAGATGCCTCGTTCGACACTCTCCGGCGCCAACTCGAGGGGCCGCTGCTCACTGCCGGTGATCCGGGGTACGACGCCGCGCGCAGCACCTGGAACTCGCGGTTCGACGCGCGCCCGGCGGCAGTCGCGCAATGCGCGGGTCCTGGTGACGTGGCTGCGTGCGTGCGTCATGCGAAGCAGCACGACATGCTCCTTTGCGTAAAGAGCAGCGGGCACGACTACGCGGGGAAGAGCGTGATAGACGGCGCGTTGGTGATCGATCTTTCGCGGATGAGCGGCATTCGCATCGACCCCGCGCGAAGGCGAGCACGTGTGGAGCCGGGGGTCACCTGGGGAGTCCTGGACCGCGAAGCCCAGGAATTCGGACTCGCCACCACCGGTGCCACCGTGTCGACCGTCTCCGTCTCCGGCTACACGCTCGGCGGCGGGACCGGCCACCTGATGCGCAACTTTGGTCTCGGGCTCGACAACCTGCGCTCCGCGGAGGTCGTGACCGCCGATGGCCGCCTGCTGCATGCGAGCGATCGGGCGAACCCGGATCTTTTCTGGGGCATCCGTGGCGGCGGGGGTAATCTCGGTGTCGTTACCTCGTTCGAGTTTGCGCTGCACGAGCTCGGGCCGCAGGTGCTCTCGGGCCAGATCTTCTATCCGCTGGATCAGGCAGGCGACGTGCTCCGCTTCTGGCGCGACTTCATGGCGGAAGCGCCCGACGAGATCCAAGCGTACGCGTTTTTCATCAACCTGCCACCGCTGGACGACTTTCCCGCGGCGTTGAAGGGACAGGTCGTCCTGGATCTCGTCGTCACCTGGAGCGGAGCCGTCGGTTACGGAGAGCGCGCACTGCAGCCGCTTCGGTCGTTCGGCCGGCCCGCACTGGACACCATCGCGCCTTTGCCCTACGTGACGCTGCAGCGAAGCTTCGATGCCGGCATGCCGAAAGGGCTGCGCTGGCACTCCCGCGCCCACTACTTCGACAGTCTTTCGAACGACGCGATCGATACGGTTTTGAGTCATGTCGACCCACTCCCGGGTGCTTTCACCGCCGTGTACTTCGAACCTCAAGGGGGTGCGGTAGCGCGCGTTCCATCCGCAGCGACGGCCTTTCCCCACCGCGATGCGGCATTTGCACTCCACATCTTTCCCGGCTGGTCCCACTCCGCCGACGATTCAGCCAACGCCGGCTGGGCCGACGGCTTTCACAGGGCGATGGAACCGCACGCAACTGGGGGCGTGTACGTGAACCTGCTCGCCCGCGATGAGCAGGAACGGGTGCCGGCGGCGTACGGCGTGAACTGCGACCGGCTGGCGCGGGTGAAGGCGAAATACGATCCGGCCAACCTGTTCAGGTCGAACCAGAACGTGCCGCCGGCGCGCTGACCGGGCCCGTTGTCTCCGGCGCGAGACTGCGGCGTTTTCTCGCCCACCGCCCGGACTTCTTCGACTAGCCGGGGACCCTGACACTTGCAACGCCCCGCTCAGCCAGATGTGCCCGTCGGCAGCGCCGGCTGCTACCTCGCACTCGCCTCGAGCT
>JBBSMO010000098.1:0-7806 GCA_038233155.1 Longimicrobiales bacterium | reverse complement strand
GTGACTTCGCTGCCGTCTTCCTTGACCGTGCGGCTCACCGGCTCGATGCCCATCGCGGAGAGCGCCGCGTCGGTTCGCTCCGCTACCTGTGCGACGGAGCCCTGCACGATGGATGACGCGCCGCGCGACGTGAGGTAGATGCCCGCACCCGCCCCTGCGCCCGCCGCCGCGGCGAAGCAGCCGCTCAGCACAGCGATCGAGATCAGAATGGCCGATAGAATGACAGGTCGTGAAAATCTGCTCGTCATGATGTACTCCTCGTCTGAAGGTGATTGTCCGGCCGCTGTACACTCAACGCGTGAGCTGCGGCAGCAAGGCCGTTGCAAAGCTGAGCACCAGCAGAAAGCCGCAGAGGTCGGTGATGGTAGTGAGCACAGGACCCGAGGCGAGCGCCGGGTCCACATGCAAACGTTCGAGCAGCAGCGGCACGGTGCCACCAATGGAAACGGCGATCATGGTATTGAGCGCGAGCGCGCCACCAACCACCAGGCCGAGATAGGCGTTGCCCTGCCAGAACCAGCCCACGGCGCCGATCAGCAGCCCCAGCGCTAGGCCGTTGATCACCCCGACCGAGATCTCCTTCAGCCATACGTAGCCCACGTCGCGCGGCTTGACCACAGCGAGCGACAATTCGCGGATGCTGACCGCCACCGCCTGGTTGCCCGAGCACCCGCTCATGTCGGAGATGATGGGAAGGAAGACCGCGAGCGCAATCACAGCCGATAGCGTCTCCTGGTAGAAGGCGATCACGCTCGCCGCGATGATGTTGAGGAGGATGTTGACCGATAGCCACGACAGCCGTCGGCGGGAGCGGCGGAACAACGGCATCGAGCGCAGCTCCTCGCCGCCGACGATGCCGGTCGACTTCAGGTAGTCCTGCTCGGCGCGCGTGCCGAGTGCCTGCTCGACGTCCGCGCGCCGCACGACGCCGACGAGCCGGCCCGCCTCGGTCACCGGCAGCCCGAAGTAGCTTTTCCGGTCGAAGATGTCCACGAGCTCGTCGAGCGGCGCCTCGGCGTCTACGGCGAGGGGGCTGGCGATCATCAGCTCGTCGGCCGTGACGGCGGGGCTCGCGAGCAGCAGATCGCGCAGGCGGAGCACGCCGTGCAGCTCGTCGCGGCCCGTCGTGATGTAGGCGTACTGCACGTGGTAGTCGCGGTACTCCTCGGCGTTGCGGCGCATGTCGTCGAGAATGTCCGCGGCCGTGCTGCGGGCGGGGAACGAGAGGTACTCGGTCACCATCAGGCCGCCGGCCTCGTCGTCGTCGTATTCGCGCAGGCGGCGTGCGTCGGCGGCCTCCTCGGGGTCCATGCGGAGCAGCACCGCCTCGGCGTCTGCATCCTCGAGCTCGTTCAGGATGTCGGCCTGCTCGTCGCTCGGCAGCTCGTCCAGGATCGCCGCGGCCCGAGCGTGCGACAGCTGCTCGATCAGCTCGGCGGCCTGGCTCTCGGGGAGCTGCTCGATCAGCCGCGCCGCGTCTTCGGGCGCGAGGATGGTGAGCACTCGCGTCCGCCCCTCCTCCGGGAGGTGCGCGAGCGCGCGCGCCGCGTCACCGGCCGAAAGGGAGCGGACGAAATGGTTCAGCTCGGCGGCGTCGCCGCGCGAGGCGAACTCATCCAGCAGCTCCCACGGCCGGTCCTCGAGCAGCAGCTCGTCGCCTGCGCGGTCTACGGTCGGCACGGGCGTATTCCGGGTTTCATGTCGGGCAAGCGAGGGCGGGCGGTTACAAGCTAAAGTGAAAGCCGATGCCGAGGTACCGGATGTCGTCGGTGTAGAACTGCCCGTACGGCGCTGGCCCGTCGTACGCCTCGAGCATCAAAAACCACCGGCTGCCCGGGAGCAGCAGGGGCTGGGGCCGGTCGATCTCGAACCCGCCCCGCAGGCTCAACGCAGGAGTGTAGTCTTGCTCTTCGGAAGCTTTGACATCGAGGGCCGCGACGGCGCGCGCAGAGCCGATACGGGTACGAAGCAGCGAACCCAGTTGCCGGAACTCGGCTCCGGCGTGCACGACCCGCGGCTCGAGTTCTTCGGGGTCGCGGTTGACAAGGTACTCGCCGCCTGCATACCCGCGCCAGGCGCCAATTTCCTGGGAAACGAGCACCTCGAACGATTCGAACGAGAGGTTCTCGCGCTCGACCTGACCGGGCTCCCGCAGCAGGAACTCGTCACCGAGGTGCGAACTCTGGTGATAGACCCGCGCACGGGCCGAGAACCCGGCGTACCGAATTGTGAGCGGCAGGCCGATGATATAGTCGGCGTTGAGCAAGTCATACGAGCTCGAGTTTAGATCGAACTGCGCGAATACGCCGCCGACCAGGCTCAACTGGAGGCCGTCGGTCGGCAGCGATCCGGCAATGCGGAAGAGCCCGAAGCTGTCACCGAGGCCGATCGCGGCGATTTTGGTATCGAGCACCCCGCTGCCCTCGAGAAAGCTCGCGAAGGAATGCGGGTCTTTGGGGTCCGCGAGCAGCGGACAGAAGAGCTCGCCGGCGGGAAGGGGGATGTAGCCGCCGGTGTCTCCTGGCAGCAATGTAGCCGTGCCGCAGTTCGCGGGGCCTAGCGCCTGCGCCGGCAGCTCCCGCACCGCGCCGGCCCACGTAACGGCCACGGTCAAGATGCCGGCGAGAGCGGTGCGCGAGAACTTCATGGATCATCCTCCGGGTAAGGAGCAGCGGCGGCGAGCGGGTCGGTTCCTCCTGGAAAGTGGCGCAGGCAAGCGTACAAAACAAGACGCGCCCGCCTCATTTTCGAGGCGGGCGCGTCTTGAAGGGTAGGTGCGCGTGCGGTTGGGCGCGGTTCAGTACGTCCCTAGCAATCCTTGTCCCTCGTATCGGTTGATTCCGCGGGAAAGCACCTTGCGCGAGTAGCCGTTCTCGGGGTCAGCGCCGCGCCGCAACGCGCGCTTCACGGCGCCTTCTCCGCGATTGTAGGCGAGCAAACCGAGGCGCACGTCGCCATCGAACATCTCGATCATACGCCGCAAGTAGCGGAAGCCGACGCGAAGGTTGTTCTGCGGGTCGATGACGGCGGCTTCCGTTTTCAGCGACGGGTCTACGCTGCGGGCGGTGCGTGGCATCAACTGTGTAAGACCGAGGGCGCCCTGGGGTCCCCGCGCCCTGACTTTGAAGCGGCTCTCCGTGCGCACCAGGCGGAAGGCTAGGTCCGGGTCGACCCCCTCCGCTGTCGCGCTCTCGATGATCTGGCTCGCGAGTTCACGGCTGATCCGGTAGCGCGCCGCATACTTCGCCGCCGAGGCGGCACCATCGCTTTCCTTCATCGCAGCGCGCAGCGCGCGGCGCAGGTACTCGGTGCTGAGCAATTCCGTGTTGCCCAGGTCTAGCGGAAGAACCACCAGCTTCGGCGCCGGGGGGCGTTGCTCCTGCGGGGGAGTTCGAGCCGGGGTTCGGGTCTGGCGCTCCGCCTGTTGGGCGTTGATCTGGCCTGGCGCCCCAAGCGCCGCCAGCACCAGCAGGAAGATGAACAAAGCAGCAGATGTAGGGCGCTCTACGATCAGGCGCAATTCGCTGAACCGGACGGGATTCGTTCGCTTCATACCGTTGGTCTCCTCGGTGCACTGCCCGCTTGGGCATCCGGCCGCAGTCCAGGCCGCTATCGGAGCGGCACAGGCTGCCTATCGCCCGAACAGAACACAAGAAGTGAGAGGTTGTTCGTGGCCGCAAACCGAAACGACACGAACCTCGGTTACTTTGCAAGGGGCCGCAAAATGCATTGTGACCACCTGCCGCGCAAGAACCTTGCGCCCCTGCCTGTCGAAGATTATCGGCACGCCGCCCGCGCGTCTTGAAGGCGCGTCAGGCGTGGGGGCGGTATATTTCACCGGCTGCCTCTCGAAGTTCCATTCTCGCGACCCGTGCCTCGCCATTGG
The DNA here is from genome assembly GCA_038233155.1 of Longimicrobiales bacterium. Lineage (GTDB taxonomy): Bacteria > Gemmatimonadota > Gemmatimonadetes > Longimicrobiales > Longimicrobiaceae > JBBSMO01. The sequence goes on along the minus strand of JBBSMO010000098.1, from coordinate 3,920 downwards.
GGAGTATGATGCGCCACCTGCTGCGCTGGGTTGTCCTGCTGGCTTGCGCCTTCTACCTCGTCGTCGCTGCGTCGTTGCTGTACCTGCGGTTTCTGCCGCCGTTGATCACGCCGGTCCAGATCCAGCGCCAGATCGAAGCGACTGCCGAGGGCGCCGACCTCGCGCGGCGGTACCAATTCGTCGGTCTCGGCCGAATCTCCGATCACCTCGAGCATGCAGTTGTCGCGGCAGAAGACGCACGTTTTTACCAGCACAACGGCTTCGACTGGACTGAGGTGCGGGCGGCGCGGCGCGATGCGCAACGTAGCGGTCGCCCGCTGCGCGGCGCATCTACCCTGACGCAGCAGTTGGTCAAGAATCTTTTTCTCACTACCCACCGCTCGCCGGTTCGCAAGGTCCTCGAGTGGAGCATCACCCCGCTGGCCGAGGGGATTCTCGGCAAGCGACGTAGTCTCGAGCTGTACCTGAACGTGGCCGAGTGGGGCAGGGGGGTGTACGGCGCGGAAGCTGCCGCGCAACGGTACTACAACACATCTGCCGCCAGCCTTTCTCGCGATCAGGCCGCCCGGCTCGCGGCGCTGCTCCCTGCCCCCCGCACCCGCATGCCAGGGCGGATGGACAACTACAGCGCCAGCATCAAAGCGCGTATGCGGCAGATGGGGTGGTAGGGATTGACCACTTGCTGCCTACCTGTAGCGGACGCATCCGCCGGCGCATGGAGTCCTCATTCATGCCCCGCCCGTGAGTGATTTGGCCCGTGTGCGTCTTCTTGCGGCATGACCCGTCACCCGCCTGGTTTCCCATCCGGCTCGTGCCCGTCGCCGAGAGCACGGTCTTGCGCCCGTTCGGCACCCCTTGGCGGCACACGTTCCGTGCCCGCGGCGTCCGCATTCACCGCCGCCGTTTGGCTGAACATCGCTTCGTCCACTTTTCGCCGCGCATCAACCCAGGGGACGAGGGTTCGATGGCGGCGGAACTAAAGGAGGGGGCATTTCAGGCTCCGCCTGTTCCTCCGCGATCGTCAGGGGTAGCCTGATCCAGACCGAGATCGGGAAACCACCCAACTGACCGGGCGTGAACCGCGCCCGCTTCGCCACCTCGACCAGCGCCTGGTCTGCAGCGATGCTGCCGCTGGTCTGCTCGACCACGGCTCTTTGCGGAACTCCCTCCATATTCAGAAAGAGCCGCACAGTTGTTTTGCGGTTGCGCATTGACGCGTCGCCGGCCAGAGCTCCCAGGCCGCTCGCCAGCTCAGATCGGTTGAGGAGACGAGGGCGCTCCTCGCCGTCGGGTTCGAAGGGACGGATCACAGGCGCATCACCGCGGATGATCAGGAACCAAGCCCTTGTGGCAACGGCAGCACCCGCCACGGCATGGCCGCGTACTACCGCTGCGATGCGTTCTTCATCCGCTTCGGTAGCATCGGGGTGGTAGAGCGCGACCGATCCGACGGCGCCCGTGCTGTCATACGCGATGTTTGCGAGGGCTGAGTCCATACCCGCTATGACGAAGGCATCGCTGCGCAATGCGGCGGCCAGCGCAGCCGTATTCACGACCTCGGCGATGGTGGTGGAGGCGGGGCGCTCCGCAGGCAGGGGTGCACCGCCTCTCGCGGCACATGCGACCAAGGACGGGAGCAACCACAGAGCGGCGAATGGACGAACCATGAAGTCTCCGAAGCGGGTGGTGCCGGGGCGTGGATACCTGCGCGCTGTCGTAGCAGCTGGAAGTTTCGGGCCAACTACCCCCGGTCCGAGCAGGCAGCGGTGCGAACGAGTTTGCTGTGGCAAAGCAAGGGGCGGCACAGATGCGCTACTGGGAGTATGCCGCGGAGCGCTCGCGGATTAGCCACCGGGGGAGCCGGCGCGAATCAAGCACCTTGCGGTTAGCGACGATCCTCGAAGCAGGCTCTTTTACCCCGCGCCCTCGCCACGGTAGCCGCTATCAACACGCCAGCGACCCCTCCGGGAACAACATCGAAGGCGGCTGCCGCGCCCGCGCGCGGCTCGCGCTTCGGTCTGGCGCTGCTGGCATACGTATTCGTGCTTACTCTCGTCGTTACCCTGGCGCCGTTCCGGTTCGCTTGGCCTGAACGCTTCCAGGTCATGCTCTCTGGCGGCGCGGCGGATGTGTTGGCCAACATCGCTCTCTTCGTTCCGCTCGGGTTTCTGCTGCGCTCCGCATGGCCAGCCGTGGCGGACCGGAGGGGGCTGCGAGTTCTGGCAGCCGGAGCGGTTGCAAGCCTCGGCATCGAAACGCTGCAGCTCTGGGAGCCCGAGCGCTACTCGTCGCTGGCGGACTTGTTTGCCAACAGCCTCGGCGCATGGCTCGGCGCGGTGGCGTGCGGGTTGATTGCGCGCAGGCTCGAGCACGGCGGCGACGTAGTCCGGTCTCTGTCGTTGGATCTGCCGCTCATGGGACTCGTGTACCTCGTAGTGCCGCTGCTCTGGCTGAGCGGGCTCGGCACCGCGGGAGCCGCGCCGCGGCTGGTGCTCACGTTGCTGCTCGGCTTGTTCGGCGCGAGCCTGATCGCATCGATGCAGGCGCACCACTTCGGGCCCGCAGCAAAGCTGCCACTCGGCAGCGCGGCGGGGCTGGCGGCGGCCTGGTTCGCTGTTGGCGCCTTCCCGGCACTGTTGCTTTGGCCGCGGGTGGTCTTAGGGTTCGTGGTTGCCGTGGCGGCGTGGACAGCTTGGCAGGGCGCCGCGAAAGCAACGGCTCGCCCTGAGCGGCGATTCGAACTGCCCGCATTGCGGCGTGCCGCGCCTTGGCTGGCGGCGTATTTTGTCCTCTCCGCGCTGCTGCAGGACCTAGGGCACGACAGCATCTGGGGCAGCGCAGGGGAGCCGTCGCGGCTCGCCATTCTTTGGACGTTGGAAAGCGCCGCGGCGTTCTCGGTGTTCGGCTACTTAGTTGCAGAGGCGCTCGGCCGCCGCGAGCAGCCGTTCGGGCGGGTGGCGCCTTGGCTCGTCACAGGTGCGGGGCTGGTTGCCGTTGCATCCGAATTGCTCTGCCTAGCGGTTCACCCGCCGCATCCCGCGCACACGGTGCGGTATGTCGTTCTCGCTGCGACGGCTCTGTATGGCGGCTGGTTGTACCACCTGCAGCGGGCGCATGTCCAGCGGCTTCTCGCGCTTGGCAGCGCTGCCGCGCAAACCCGGCGGCCCGAGCCAGCGCGCCGCTAACGCGCTACGGCAACATCTCCCAGATAGCCGGGTCTTCCGGCCCCAGGACCCAGGCGGAAAAGCCGCGCAGCCTAAACTCCTTCATCAGCTCCAGCTTGGCGGCAAAGCTGCGCGCATCTTCCAAGAAGATCCATTCCCAGGTTCCGCCCCGCTCGAAGAAAGCGTAGGGTACCGCGTGCGCGTCGCTCCAAACAAGATTCGCGTCGTATCGCCCGGCCATCCCCATCGCGCGGGCGTGGCTGAGCTGTTCGCTATAGGACCGCGCCATTTCCGGCTGGATGCGGTCCTCCTGAGATGTGTACCAGTGCTGCGACCCTAGCGGGATGCCGAGCGACAGCTTGTCCGCTGGCACGTGCTCCAGAAAGTATTCGACCACCTCCCGCTGCCAGGCGACGCTCGCTTGCGGGCCGGGCGGTGTGCGCCGCGTGTGCTGCGAGTAGCTCATCAGCGAAATCCAATCTCCCGCCTCGCCCAGCGCCGCGATGTCATACCCGGCGCGCCAGTTCTTGAACAGCCACTTGTGGTAGCGCGTGGGACCCGGCAGTTCGTCCGGCCGGTGCACGACGGCGATCGAAATTTTGAACCCCGCCGCGTGCAGCGCCGTTGCGGCCTCCCGGTAGAAGCGGGTGAAGGCATCGCGGTCGTTGATGCTGACGTTCTCGAAGTCGAACAGGATTCCGAGGTAGCCGGTGCGGCGGCACTCCTCGACCATCGAACCGATAGCCCGCTGCCGCG
>JBBSMO010000097.1:0-7823 GCA_038233155.1 Longimicrobiales bacterium | reverse complement strand
GAGCTCGTCCAGCAGATACCCGTTCAGCGAGCGATGTTCGAGCTGCGGCAGGGAAGCGTTTAGAAAGTGGTTGATCTCGCGCAGGTCGGCGCCGCCCTCAACGACGATTTCATGGCGGCCGATGCGTACGATCGAGTGGCGCTCGACATCGGTTTCATCCACGATTTCGCCGACCAACTCCTCGAGGATGTCTTCGAGAGTCACGAGTCCGTCGGTGCCGCCGTACTCGTCTATCACCACGCCTAGATGGATGCGCCGCGTTTGGAAATCGCTTAGCAGGCGCGTCAGCGGCACGCTGCCGGGGACGAAGAGGGGCTCACGCGCGAGCGAGCCCAGGGAAACGTCTCGCTGGCCGGAGACCAGCGCCTGATACGCATCCCGCGTGTACAGCACCCCTTCGATTTCGTCTACGGTTTCGCGATAAACCGGAATGCGCGAGTACCGCACCGCGGGCAGCTCAGCGGCGATGCGCGCGAGCGTGTAGTGTGCTGGCCAGGCGAAGATGTCCACCCGCGGCGTCATGATGTCCCACGCCCGCCGCTCGTCCAGCCAGAACGCCCGCTCGATGATTTGGCGCTCGTGCTCGTCTATCGACCCCCTTTCGTGCGCGAGCGTCGTCATCTCGCGAATTTCACCCTCCGTGATTGTCGGCGCCCCCTCGCGCTGGCTGCGGCGCACGAACCAACGCGTCAATGCCTCGAGCGGAACCACCACCGGGAAGAGCACGCGGGAGAGGAAGTGAAAGATGGGCGCCACCCAGAGGCTCACCTTGACCGCGTTGGCCGAGGCCAGTCCTTTGGGCGTCACCTCGCCGAAGATCAGTACCAACAGCGTCATGACCCCGGTCGCGTACGCCACGCCTTCCGAGCCGTACAGCTCCAATGCGAAGGCGGTGGCGAGAGATGCAGCCGCGATGTTGACGATGTTGTTGCCCACCAGAATCGTCGCCAGCAGCCGCTCCGGGTTGGACTTGAGCCGCCGGAGGCCCGCGGACCCGCGCCGCCCTTCCTCTACGAGCGCCCGCACGCGCGCTTCCCCAATCGAGAACAGCGCGATCTCCGAGCCTGAAAAGAACGCGGAGAGCAGAATCAGCACGATCAACAGGATCACCGTGCCCACTAGGGTGCTCCCGTCAGCTCAACGGCCACGAAGGGACGGATGATACTTTCTCTCTCCGCCTGCGGAGGTGCGATCAATGTTGCCGGTTCGCTGCAATCGCAAAGGGAGCGTTCAAGGGAATTCGAGCTGGATCCGCTGCTCGGCAGTGTGTTCCCGCGCAGAAAGCATGGCACGCGCTTGTACGCTGCCGCTCACCGGAGGAGCCGGGATCCAGGTAGCGTCGAAGGCGAGAGTCTCCCCCGGGGCGATCGCCACCTGGCGGAGCGCCTGCGTGAACATTCGGTCGCCCGACCAACGCCACAGCTCGGTCCCCTCGTTCTCGACTATTACATCGAACGACTGACCGGAGGAGAAGGTCAGGTCCACCGGCTGTTCCGAGACGTTCGTGACGCGGTAGGTGAAGCTGACGCTGTCCCGGAACTGATCGGCTTCCAGTGTGGCAATGAGGGCCGGAGCAGGCTCGCCGCTCACCGGCGCGTCCTCACCCGGCACGCCAGGCTCATCCGCCGCGGGTTGCGGGGAACAGGCGGCCAGCAGAAGCAGTCCGAAAGCACCGGCGAAGGATCGCAGCATCGGGAACAGGAGCAGGTTGAAGGAAGTTGGGTGTAAACCCCGCGAGGCGGCATACGTAGGGGCGCCAGTCATCGAGCGGCGTGGACGCAACCGGCGAACGTGCAAAATCGTGGCCGGGGTACCCGTTCCGCAAGCGGCCGGCAGTGTGCCGGCGGCGCTTGCGAAAAATTTCACAAGCGCCTATATTGGCGTGCTGGCTACACGATGAAGGTAAGGAGAACCGCGGATGGCGATCCAGCCGGAGGGTCAGAAAAGGAGCTCTGCGAGCAGCCCGGTATCCGGTGCGGAATACGCCGGTATCGGGTTCCAACTTGCGGCTTCGGTACTGATCTTCCTGTTCCTCGGCCAATGGCTGGATGAGCGGTTCGGAACTGAACCTTGGCTCCTGCTCATCGGTGTTCTCATCGGCGCCGGCGCTGGCTTCTACTCGATCTACAGACAATTGGTCATCAAACCCCGGCGGGCGAAAGAGCGCGAATGAAGCGGTCAACCGAACGGTTCGTACTGTGGGGCGCCGGGGCCGCCGCGGTGCTCGCAGGGCTCGGCAGCATGATTGCCGGGGCGGCGGCGATGCCTTCCGTTGTTTTCGGCGCCGCGCTGGCCTGGTTCGCGCAGGCGACACTCTTCTGGGTGCTGGCCGAGCGGGTATTCGGCGGTCGGCTCGTGCCAGTGTATGCCGCCGGTATGATCGCCCGCTTCGCCCTGCTCGCGTTTGCAGCCTTCGTACTCGTACCGCTGCTGAATGTAGCGGCAGCGCCGATGCTGCTCACCCTAGCTGCCGTTCTTTTCGCTACCACTCTGCTCGAGCCTGTGTTCCTGGCCGGTGAGAAGTTGCCCGTCGATCCTATAGCGACCCGCGGATGAAACGTACCATCATCGCTGCCTTCGCGCTGCTCGGCATGCTGCAAGCGCCGGCAGCCGCACAGGAACACACTTCGGCTGTCGAAGCTGCCGTTGAGGCGACGCAAGGCGCGCATGCAGACGATGCGGCTGCGGAAGAGGAGCACGGCTTCGACATTTTGCACCACATCAAGGACTCGCGCGAGATCGAGGTTCCTTTTTTCGGCGTTTGGCATCTTCCGCCCGCGGGTAGTTGGCAGATCGGGCCGCTGGATCTCACCCCCACCAAGCACGTGGTCTTCCTCGGGCTGACGGGCTTGCTCGTGCTGCTGATCCTGATCCCCGCTGGGCGCGCGGCGGAGCGCGCCAAGGGTAAAGGGCCTGCGGGCAAGCACCACAACATCGTAGAAACGCTCGTCTTGTACCTGCGCAATCAGGTGGTGATGGCGAACATCGGTCACGGCGGGGAAAAGTTCGCGCCCTTCGTGCTGACGCTCTTCTTCTTCATCCTGATTTCGAATCTGCTCGGGCTGCTCCCGTGGGGTGCCACCGCGACGGCCAATGTGTCCGTCACCGCTGCTCTCGCCATCATGTCCTTGATCGTGATCGAAGTGGCGGGGATGCGCGCTCAGGGACTTGGCTACATCAACACGATCATCTACTGGAACAAGGATCTGGCCCCGGCGCTACGGGTGGTCCTGATGCTCATCATGCTGCCCGTCGAGATCCTTGGCAAGCTAGCGAAGCCTTTCGCGCTCACGATTCGCTTGTTCGCCAACATGACTGCCGGGCACATTCTGTTGCTGGCCATCATCAGTCTTGTTTTTGTTTTCGGCAGCTTCGCCTTCGCCGTCTTTCCGGTGGTGCTGGCGGTTGCACTGACGTTTTTGGAGATTTTCGCGGCGTTGCTGCAGGCCTACATTTTCGCGCTTCTGACGAGCGTGTTCATCGGCCTGATCCGGCACGCGCACTGAGGGGAAGTACGCAGCACGTAGTACGCAGGAGCCGCGTAGATCATGGCCGGGAGACTGGAAAATTGGTCACCGGTCACTGGTCACTCTTTTTCCGGCGGGGTCATGCTCCAGCTCCGCCGCAGTGTACCCGGGAGATGGGCGCCCGGGGAAGGCGTGTGACCCGAGGGGTCTTGTAGCGCTACCGGCTCGCAGCCGGGCGGAGCGGTGCCCGACAACGTTCACATCGCAACCGGAGAGGGTTCGATGCAAGCTGTGGAAGTAGCAAACATGTTTCTTGCCGGCGGCCTCAACGGCGCCGGAATCGGCGCTGGCCTGGTGCTGATCGGCGCCGGTATCGGCATCGGCCTGATCGGCTATGGCGCGACCGGCGGGATGGCGCGGCAGCCGGAGATTGCCGGCAACATCCAAACTGCGGCCATCATCTTGGCGGCACTGATCGAGGGCGCGACCTTTTTCGCTCTGGTGATTATGTTCCTGATCCAGTCGGGCATCATCGGCATTGCCACCGGCTGAGTACGTTTTCCGGGGGCGGAATGGTTCCGCCCCCGGAGTTTCACCGGCCCCGCCGGTCTCAACAGTTATCAAGATGCGCACACCTTTGCGGCTCGCTTCACTATTGATTTTGGTCACCGCGACTCCGCTGCTAGCGGCTGAGGAAGGCGGTCTGTTGAGCATCAACAGCGGCCTGATGTTCTGGACGGTGGTGATCTTCCTGATCGTCCTCGCGCTGCTGGCCAAGTTCGCCTACCCGCCGATGCTGCGTGAAGTCGAGGCGCGCGAGGCCCGGATTCGCGAGCTGCGCCTCGAGGCCGAGCGGGACCGCGAGGAAGCGGCCCGGCTGCTAGCCGAGCAACAGGCCGAGATGGAGAAGTCTCGCGCGCACGCCCAGGAGGTGCTCGCCGACAGCCGCAGCGCCGCCGAGACCATGCGCGAGCAGTTGCTGTCCGAAGCGCGCGCCGAGCAGGAGGCGATGCTCGCACGTGCGCGACGCGACATCGAGCAGGAGCGCGAGCAGGCGGTTGGCATCGTTCGCCGCGAAGCAGTCGAGGTCGCGATGGCCGCCGCAGAGAAGGTGATTGGTCGCAATCTCTCCGGCGAGGACAACCGCCGCCTCGTTCTCGGCTACATTGACGAGCTGGAAGGTGCCGGTGCCGCGCCCGTGACCAGCGGGGTCTGACCGATGCGCCCTTCGACGATCTCCCGCAACTATGCCGATACGCTGCTCGAGCTGGCTCGGCGAAGCGGTCCCGGCGCGGTGGAGGAGTTCGAGCGCGCCATGGCGGATGTCGCAGCAATCATCGAGCGCGAGCCGCGGGTACGCGAGTTCCTGGCGACCCCGCGCGTTGGCATCGAAGAGAAGAAGCAGGCGTTGCGCGCCTCGTTCGGCGGCAGGATTCCCGACCCGGTCGTGCGCTTCCTTCTGGTCGTGGTAGACAAACGCAGGCAGCGCCTGTTGCGCGAAATCGCGGCCGCCTACCACGACCTGGTCGATGAGCTGCACGACCGCGTCCGCGCCCGTATCACCCTTGCCGACGCGCCGGACGACGCCCTCCGGGGCGAAATCGTGCGCGCGCTCGAGAAACGGCTTGGCAAGCAGGTGCTTCCGAGCTGGGAGACGGACCGTGACTTGGTGGGCGGGGTGATCGTGCGGGTGGGCGATCAGATCCTGGACGGTTCGGTGCGCGCGCGGCTCAGTGCGCTGCGCCGCCACCTGCTCGCGACGGAGCTGCCGCAGTCGGCGGCCGCCGGTGGTTTGGAACATGAATCTTGACTTTTGGGTTGTGGCCCCAGCCTCGCACTGGTGTGGCTGCCGTAATGAAAATCAATATTCAACGTTCAACATTCAACATTCGATACGATAATGGCTACGGTTGAGAACCAGCTTCGCGCGAGCGAAATCAAGAACGTGCTGCTCGGCGAGATCGAGCGGTACGACGAAGAGCTCCGCGCCGAGCAGGTCGGCGAAATTCTCGAGGTCAAGGACGGTGTCGCCCGTGTTTACGGGCTCGGCGGCACCATGGCGAGCGAGCTGCTCGAGGTGACCTCGGGCCGCACCGGCGAGACCATTTCCGCACTTGCGCTGAACCTCGAAGAGGACAACATCGGCGTGGTGATCATGGGCGACTGGACCGCTCTCGAGGAGGGCGACCAGGTCAGCAACACCGGCCGCGTTCTCGACATGCCCGTCGGTCCCGAATTTTTGGGCCGTGTAGTCACCCCGCTCGGCGAACCGATAGACGGCAAGGGGCCGATTCGCGCCGCGGGCCGCCGGCAGGTGGATATCGTGGCCCCCGGCATCGTATTGCGGCAGCCGGTGAGCGAGCCGATGCAGACAGGCATCAAGGCGATCGACGCGCTGATCCCCATCGGGCGCGGGCAGCGCGAGCTGATCATCGGCGACCGCGGGACGGGCAAAACGGCGGTGGCGGTAGATACCATCATCAACCAGCGTGGCCAGGACGTGGTCTGCGTGTACGTGGCCATCGGGCAGAAGAACTCGACGGTGGCCCGTGTGGTGCAGCGCCTCGAGCAGGCGGGTGCGATGGACTATACCATTATCGTCGCCGCCTCGGCCGCCGATCCGGCGCCGCTGCAGTACATCGCCCCGTACGCAGGCACCACGCTGGCGGAGTACTTCATGTACACGAAAGATGAAAACGGCAAAGGCAAGGCTACTCTTTGCGTGTACGACGACCTTTCCAAACAGGCCGTGGCGTACCGGCAGATGTCGCTGATTCTGCGGCGCCCTCCCGGCCGCGAAGCATACCCTGGTGACGTTTTCTACCTGCACTCGCGCCTGCTCGAGCGCGCGGCCAAGCTGAGCGACGCAGAGGGTGGCGGCTCGCTCACCGCGTTGCCAATCATCGAAACGCAGGCGGGTGACGTTTCAGCGTACATCCCGACCAATGTCATCTCAATCACGGACGGGCAGATCTTCCTCGAGGGGAACCTGTTCTTCTCCGGCGTTCGCCCCGCGGTGAATGTGGGCATCTCGGTATCGCGCGTGGGCGGCGCGGCGCAGGTGAAGGCGATGAAGAAGGTGGCGGGCAAGCTGAAGGGCGAGCTGGCGCAGTACCGCGAGCTCGAGGCGTTCGCGGCCTTCGGCTCCGAGCTAGACCCCGCCACGCAGCGGCAGCTCGCCCGCGGCGAGCGTGCGGTCGAAGTGCTGAAGCAGCCGCAGTACGCACCCATCCCGGTCGAGCAACAGGTGGCGATCATCTACGCGCTGGGCAACGGCTACCTGGACGATGTAGACCCCTCGCGCATCTCTGTGTGGGAGCGCGATTTCCACTCGTTCATGCGCGCGCAGCACCCGCAGATCCTCGGGGATATCCGGGATACCAAGGCGCTTTCCGCCGACAACGAGCAGGCGTTGGCCGCGGCAATCAAGTCCTACAAGGAACTGTTCGAAGACCCCAGCAACCCGATCGGCACCGAGAACTACGCGGAGTCGCCGATCTTGGCGGAAACCGAGTCTGACCGGTTGATGTCCGACGAGCAGGCGCGGCTGTCCAAGCGCCCCGGGGGCGACGCGAGCGGCGCGCGGCAGAGTTACTAAAGAGGCCAGAGGCGACAGGGGATCGTCTGACCCTCCTGTGTACTGCGTACTGACTACCGGGTACTTTCGAGCGAAGCGAGAACATGGCACAGGCACGGGAAATCAAGGGGCGCATCCGCTCCGTTCAGAATACGCGGAAGATCACGCGGACGATGGAGATGGTCGCCACGTCCAAGTTGAAGCGCGCGCAGGACCGCCTCGCGGCGGCCCGCCCCTACTCGGAGCGGCTGGCCGCCGTCATCGGGCGGCTGCTCACCCCCGAATTAGCCGCACGCTACCCGCTGTTGCGGCAGCCGGAGCGTACCAGCCGTGCCGCCGTGCTGCTGATCACCGCGAACCGCGGCTTGGCGGGGGCGTTCAACGGCAACCTCATCCGCCAGGCGCGGGAGCTGCTCGCCAGGCTTCGCGAGGAAGGTGTCGAGACGGAGCTGCACATTGTCGGCAAGAAGGCCATCTCGTACTTCCGCTTCCAGGGGGAGGAGATGGCTTCCAAGCGAACCGACATCGACGACAAGCCGACTGCGGATGAGGCTGCATCTCTGATCGAGCCGCTGGCGGAAGACTTTCTCTCCGGGCGGCTGGACGCGGTCTATGTCGTCCACGCCCGCTTCAACTCGGCTCTCTCTACCCCGCCGCACACGGAGCGCGTGCTCCCCATCCAGCCGCCGGAAGCAGAGGACGAGCGACGGGCAGAGACCGAATATCTGGTCGAGCCTTCCGCGGATGAAATTATCGGGCGGCTGCTCCCGCTCTACGTG
>JBBSMO010000096.1:0-7834 GCA_038233155.1 Longimicrobiales bacterium | reverse complement strand
CGCAGGTAGCGGTGACCGGCAGCTCTGGAAGTTCCAAAACTTTTCGCGTCTCGTTGGTCATCTTTTGCTCCTCTTCCGTCTGCCCGCCGACTACAAAGGGGCCGATGTGCGGCAGCACGTTGCCGGCCAGCCTCCGGGAAAACGGAGAACTAGTCCAGCGCTCGCCCGGTTGGGTGCTCGCGAGTTCGCGCCGCAGCGCTTCGCGGCCGCTCTCGCCCGCTCCGCCTGATGACTGCAAAGTTGTCGCCAGCACCCGGCGCAGCCCGGCGGCCTGCCGGATCGGCTCGAGCGCCATCAGCATCTGGATTGTCGAGCAGTTGGGGTTCGCGATAATGCCCTGCCCGGCAGTGCGGGCCGCGGCAGCGTTGATCTCGGGGACCACCAGCGGCACGCCGGCATCCATGCGCCAGGCGTTAGAATTGTCAATCACGGTGGCTCCGGCCGCGGCAGCGACGGGTGCCCATTCGCGCGAGCGGTCCGCACCCGCGGAAAACAGCGCAATGTCCACCCCGCGGAAGCTGTCCGGTGCCGGAACGCAGACGGTCCACTGCTCGCCGCCCCACCCGAGCGTCTGGCCTGCGGAGCGCGGGGAAGCGAACAACGACAGTTGATCTACGGGAAAGCCGCGCTCGCGAAGCACCGCGAGCATGGTGCGGCCAACGGCGCCCGTCGCTCCCAGAATGGCGATGTGCACTTGGGTTCCTCAGGTAGCCGTCCGGACCTCACCGGCTTGGCGGGTGCCAAGCTCGAACGCCGCGTGAAGGGCGTTCAGCGCCCGCTCTTCGTGTTCGGCCGCCACGAGCAGCGTGATGGATATGGCCGATGTAGAGACCGCGTGCACCTCGATATCTCCGTCTAAAAGCGCGCGGAAGGTGCGGGCATAAACACCCGGCCGGTTGTGCATCCCGCTGCCGACCAGCGCAAGCCGCGAGAGCCCCTCGCGGGCAACAGGGTTCTCGCCCCCCATCCGGCGCGAGATGCCGCCGCAGATCCCGACCGCGGTGCCGAGCACATCCTCAGCCACGCTGATCTGCAGGTCGGCATGGTCGCCGCCGGTCTGAACCTCCGAAACCATGTCTACGCTGACGCCCGCTTCCGCGAGTGCCGAGAGGATCTCGCTCACGGTGCGCAGACCGGCTGGCAGATGCCGCAGCAGCAGCTTTGCCTGCCCGCCTGCCGCCGTAATCCCCGTCAATGCGAGTTCTTCCATTGCGGCCTGCGGTGAAGTGACGAGGGTGCCCGCGGCGCTGGTCTCCTCCGCTGCCTCGCCGGCGAACGAGGACAACACTTGCACCTGAACCCCGGAGCGTTCGGCAATTTCCACGGCGCGGGGGTGCAGGACCTGTGCCCCGGCCGAAGCGAGCTCGATCATGTCCGCGTAGCCGATCACCGGGATGCGCCGGGCAGCGGGTACGCGGCGGGGGTCCGCGGTGAAGACGCCGTCTACATCGGTGAAGATCTGGCAGCGGTCCGCGCCGAGCGCCGCTGCGAGAGCGACCGCCGTCGTGTCTGACCCGCCGCGGCCTAAGGTGGTGACCTCGCGCTCGCGGCTGACTCCCTGAAATCCCGCCACGATTACGACCACGCCGGAATCCAGCGCCGCCCTCAGCCGGTCCGCCCGCACCTCTAGGATGTGCGCGGCGGTGTGGGCCTCATCGGTAATGATCGCTGCCTGGCTGCCGGTGAACGAGACAGCTTTCTCACCCGCCTCACAAATCGCCATCGCCAGCAGAGCCATCGAGATCCGCTCTCCGGCGGTGAGCAGCATGTCCGTCTCGCGCGGGTGCCGACCGGCCGCGAGAGGACTGCCGGTCACCTCAACCGCCAGCCGCGCCAACTCGTCCGTCGTGTTACCCATCGCCGATACGACTACCAGCACGTCATCACCGCCCCGCCGCGCCCTCACCACCCGTTCGGCCACAGCACGCATGCGCTCCGGCGTTCCCACAGAGGTCCCGCCGAACTTCATCACGAGGAGAGACACTATGAAATGACTGTAGAATGCAGACGGGGAAAGCGGCCCTGCCGGAATCAGATGTGATTACGCATTCCGCATTCCGCATTCCGCATTCTAGAATACTTTCACCACGCCCCGCAGATACCGGCTCGGGTTGTCTTGAAGATCGGCCATGACACGGTTCAGGTTGCTAAGGGCGCGCTGCATTTCCTCGTAGAGCGCGGGGTCTTCGAGCAGGCGGCCGATCGAGCCTTCACCCTGTTGAATGCGCGTCACCAGGGCATTGATAGTCGCCAGAGACTGCCGCGCCTCGATCAGCGTAGGACCGAATTCCGGGCCCAGCTCCGCAAGCACAGAATTGACGTTTTCCGCGACGGCGGCCACCGTGATCAGCGTGGTGTCGGCGCGGGCAACCACGGCGGGAATCCCCCCGGTAGCGTTCTCGAGCTGCGCACTCAGCCGCTCGATGTTCTCGCTGGCCGAGCGCGCGTTGGCGAGGATCGATTGCACGTCGCCCTCCACACCGCCGGCTACCCGCTCTACCGCCGCGGTCGCCTGTTCGATGTTGCGCGATGAGGCCAACGCGTTCTGCGAGATTGCGTCGAACGTCTGCGTTTGTTTGCCGACGAAGCCCGTGAGCTGTTCGCTGATCTCCTGCACGTTTTCTACAATTTCGCGCAACTTGATCGCCGTCTCTTCGGTGAAGGCCAGCTCGACGCGCTCGGACAAGGTCTCGAGGTCATTCGCGATGCGCGAGGCGACACCCGTGAGTTCGGAAATGTCCGGCAGCGTCGCACCAGGAAGCACGTCCGGTATATCCGCGGAGGTGAACTCGAGCGTAGGCGTGAGCGACTGCCCCACGATCTCGGCCTGCCAATCTCCGAACAACGACGCGGGAGCCAGAACCACAGCGGCGTCGCGGGGGAAGGGCACCTCGGCATCTACCTCCATGGTAACTAAAACCCCGTTGCCGCGCGGTGCCAGCGCGATCTCCGCGACTCTGCCGATCCCGACCCCGCGGTAGACGACAGGGTTCCCTTCCCTCAATTCGCCTACATCACCGAAGATGGCCACCAGATCCTCCTGCGGAGTTCCCCACGGCTTTGCGCTCAGCCAAAACGCACCGATGAGGATCACGACGATCCCGACTAGCACCATCAACCCGACAATTACTTCATTCTTGAATTTCATCCGGCATCTCCGTTAGAAAGCTGTTGAAAAACAACTTCGCCAAGACCGAAGAAAAATCGTGCGGATCGAGGCGCAAGTGACGCGACCGAGGCGTACGCGCGTAGGTCGCTCGGCGCCGGATCCTATACGCGACGCAGAGCTGCGTGATTTATCGACGGGCTCGGTGCCGCTGTGCGCGGGCATCATCCGCGTTGTGCGCCCTCGCGGCGCGGCTCCTCTCCTGACTCGACCAGCTCGGGCTTGCCTTCCACGAACCCGCGTACGATCAGGTTTTCGGTGCCGCGAATTTCATCTGGCGTGCCGCTCTCGAGCACGCGCCCTTCATAGAGCATGGCGATCCGGTCGCTGACGCGGTACGCACTAGACATATCGTGGGTGATGACCAAGCTGGTGACCCCGAGCTCTTTCTTCATCTTCAAGATCAACCGGTCGATTACCGTCGTGGTGACGGGGTCCAGCCCGCTCGTCGGTTCGTCGTACAGCAGGTATTTCGGCCGGAAAGCGATGGCGCGCGCCAAACCTGCCCGCTTTCGCTGGCCGCCGGAGAGTTCGGCCGGCAGGCGGTTTTCGAACCCTTCCAGCTCGACCAGACGGAGCGACTCCGCAATGCGCTCGCGAATGTCGTCTTCGCTGAACCCCCCCTGCTTTCGCAATCCCATCGCCAGGTTCTCGGCTATGGTCATGGAATCGAACAAGGCGGCAAACTGGAACACGTACCCCACCTGGCGCCGCAACTCGTACAACTGTTCGCGAGAAAGAGTCGGCACCTCTTGCCCATCTACGTGAACCGTGCCTTTGTCGGGCTCGAGCAGCCCCACGATGTGCTTGAGCGTAACCGACTTGCCCGCACCCGAAAACCCCACCAGCGAGGTGGTCTCGCCATCCGGAACCTCGAGCGAGAAGCCGCGCAGCACCTGTTTGTTGCCGAACGCCTTGTGAATGTCGACAAGCTCGATACTCACAGCAGCAACACCGCCCAGAATGCATCCAGCACGAGAATCAGCATGCTCGATATCACCACCGCGCGAGTTGTGGCCACACCCACGCCTTCGGCGCCGCCGAGAGTTGTGAAGCCTTGAAAGCAGCCGACGATCGTAACGATGAAGCCGAACGAGGTAGTTTTGATGATCGAATAGGTGATGTCGAATGGTTGAAAAAACAGGCGCAGGCCCCGCACGAACTCTTCGGTGGACATGTCGAGCAGGTTGATGGCCGTGCCCCACCCCGAAAGGATGCCGATCACGTTGGCGAACATCACGATGATCGGAAAGGTGAGCACGCCCGCCAGCACGCGCGGGACGACGAGATAAGAGATGGGGTCGTACGCTAATGTTTCGAGCGCGTCTATCTGCTCGGAAACACGCATGGTTCCCAGCTCCGCGGCGATGCTCGCCCCTACCCGGCCGGATAGAGCGAGGCCCGTGAGGACCGGCCCCAGCTCGAGAATCATCGTCTTGCCGACCAGCGTGCCCACGAAATACAACGGGATCGCGCCCGTAAAGGTGTAGGACGCCTGCAGTGCTAGCACGATTCCGGTAAACGAGGCAAGAAAGAGCGCGATGGGGAGCGAATCTACCCCCAGCCGCCGCATCTGGAAGATCAGCAGGGGCCCCCAGGTCTTCACGTCCAGCAGCGCCCGGATGGTTTGCAGCAGAAAGCCGCCGAAACGGCCCATCCCGGCGACGGCATCGAGGGTGGTGGAGCCGAGCGCGCCGACCGGCCGGGCTATTAGTGGCGGGCGCTTCATACGGCCGGCTCCGTCGAGAGGAGCTGTGCCCATTGCCCCGGCTCCACCCGAATTCCGGTAAAGAAATCGCCGAACTCGCCGTACACCGCGCTGGCCTCGTCGTACCTCATTTCGGTGACGATGCGCTTGAACTCGAGGGGGTCGGCCGCAAACAGAGTGACTCCCCACTCCCAATCATCCAACCCGACCGAGCCGGTGATCACCTGAAAGATGCGCCCGGCAAACCGCCGCCCGGTCATACCGTGCTCGCGCATCAACCGGTTCCGTTCGGCTATGGGAAGGGTGTACCAGTTGGCGCCATTCACCCGCCGCTTGGTCATGGGGTAGAAGCTGACGTAGCGCATGCCCTCGGGGACGATTGGGAACAGGCGGGAACGGATGTGCGCGCTGCGCAACTCGGCGTCTGCCCGTTGCGCCAGCGCCTGTTGAAAAGCTTCGGAGCCGGGCTCGGCTTCGGCCGCGCTCTCGGCCGTCGCATAATAGAGCCCCGCTTCCGTCACGGAAAGATAGTCGTACACGGGGCGCAACAGGCGGCCGAAGGCAGATTGCCGCAGCCGGAGCCCGGTATCTCCGAGTTCGTCCAGAGTAGGGCGGAAGTGCACGAACATCCAATCGGCGCCGCCCCCTACCAGACGGAAGGCGGCGCTCCAGCCGCCTTCGCCGGGCGCGGGAGATGAAGCAAACTCCTCTGCCCGCCGGACCACTGCCTCTTGGCCGGCCGGCGAAAGGGCGTGCAGAGCCGCCCAATCGGTCTGGAAGACCTGATGGAGCGCAAACCATCCTTCTAGCGTAGCGGGTGGAATCGCCGGCATTCGTCTCCGTCCGGGGTTGTAGATGGGCACGGGGGCGCAAAGTAGCGGGTAGCGCACTCCGCAGGCAACGCCCGGCACCACAAGTCGTTGCGCGCGCCCGAGCGTGAGTGCTATACTTGCGGGTCACCACGCGCAATTTTCCGCCCCAGAGCTTCCGCAACGATTATCGCGATGACAGCTTCCATCGTTCACCCACTGATCATTCAAGGCGGGATGGGCGTCGGTGTTTCCGACTGGGTACTCGCCAAGGCCGTGTCTATGCGCGGGCAGCTTGGCGTCGTCTCCGGCACCGCGCTCGACTCTCTCTTCGTGCGGCGGCTGCAGGACGGAGACGCCGGGGGACATGCGCGCCGGGCGATGGAGCATTTCCCCATTCCCGAGGTCAGCGCGGACATCCTGAAGCGGTACTTCCTGCCCGACGGCAGGCCGGAAGGCGCGCCGTACAAACCCATCCCCATGTACAAGCAGGTGGTGACGCGGGTTCGCCACCAGCTCACGATGGTAGCCAACTTCGTAGAAGTTTTCCTCGCCAAAGAGGGCCACGACGGCGTGGTGGGAATCAACCTGCTCACCAAGGTTCAGATGCCGAACCTGGGTTCGCTGTACGGTGCCATGCTCGCCGGTGTAGACTATGTATTGATGGGCGCTGGCATTCCGAAGGAGATCCCGGGAGCGCTCGACAATCTTGCCCTTCACCGCCCCGCCACCCTGAGGTTTGACGTGGAAGGTCTCGAGCGCGGCGAAGTCGAGTACCTTTCCTTTGATCCTGCCGAACATTGGGCCGAGTTGCCGCCCCCTCTGAAACGGCCGTTCTTCTTTCCCATTATCGCTTCCAACTCGCTGGCTACCATGCTCGCGCGCAAAGCGAACGGGCGCGTAGACGGCTTCATCATCGAGGGCCCCACGGCAGGCGGGCACAACGCCCCGCCCCGCGGCGAGATCCAGCTCAACGAGCGGGGCGAACCCGTCTACGGCGAACGCGACGAGGTGGACCTGCCGAAGATGGTCGAACTAGGTCTCCCTTTTTGGATTGCGGGCGGCGCCGGCGCTCCCGAAAGGGTTGCCGCGGCCCTCGAGGCTGGTGCAGCCGGTGTTCAGGTAGGTACCCTTTTCGCCTATGCCGACGAGTCTGGAATCGCGGGGCACCTGAAGGAGCACGTGCTAGGCATCGCGCGCTCGGGTGGCGAGCTGGACGTCCTCACCGACTTCCGCGCCTCACCCACCGGCTTTCCTTTCAAGGTTGTCCAGCTCGGCGGTACGGTAGCGAGCGAAGACGTGTACTTGCGGCGCGAGCGGGTATGTGATCTCGGCTACTTGCGCACTGCCTACAAAGGCGACAACGGCCGCATCGGGTATCGCTGCCCGGCCGAGCCGGTAGATACTTTCGTGAAGAAGGGCGGCGCCATAGACGAGACGGTGGGCCGGAAATGCCTTTGCAACGCGCTGATGGCCGATGTGGGCGCGGGTCAGGTGCGAGATGACGGGTTTGCCGAGCGGCCGCTGCTCACCAGCGGCGATGATCTGCAGCAGATCCGCCGCTTTTTAGGCGAAAGAATGTCGTACCCTGCGTCAGATGTGATCGAGTATCTGCTCTCCGGGGTGACGGTGAGCGACCGCGCCGGCGCGGCATGCGTCGAAGCGGCGTAGCCACCACGCCACCTCCGCTCATACCGTGGACGCAGGTTCCCTAGGGCTGTTCGTCGCCTTCAGCGCCGGCGTGTTGTCATTCCTCTCGCCGTGCGTGCTCCCGCTGATCCCCAGCTACGCGACGTTCATCACCGGGATGAGCCTGGACGAGCTTACAGCCGGCAGCAGGGCCCCGGCGCGCCGCGCGATCTTTCTGCACGGCGGGCTGTTCGTCTCCGGCTTCACCCTGGTCTTCCTGCTGCTGGGCGCCTCCGCCACCTTCATCGGGTCGCTTCTCCAGTTCTACAGCGTCTGGATCGAGCGCTTCGGCGGCCTGCTACTCCTGATTTTCGGCCTCTACCTGCTGGGGTTGCTGCGGCTGCCGGGAGCACAGCGCGAGTGGCGGGTACACCTCGCCGACAAACCCGTCGGTTACCTCGGAACCGTTCTGGTCGGGATCGCCTTCGGCGCGGGGTGGACGCCGTGCATCGGCCCCATTCT
>JBBSMO010000095.1:0-7871 GCA_038233155.1 Longimicrobiales bacterium | reverse complement strand
CTGAATCGCCGACGCGAACGACGAGGCCCAGTTCGCTGAACTGAAGACGCAGGGCGAACTGAACCGCATCGCCTGGGAGCACGACGTGCAGACCATGAACGAGGGGCCCGGACACGTGCCGATGCACCTGATCCGCGAAAACATGGAGAAGCAGCTCGAATGGTGCGACGAGGCGCCGTTCTACACTCTGGGCCCGCTGACGACCGACATCGCGCCTGGCTACGACCACATCACCAGCGCGATCGGCGCCGCGCAGATCGGCTGGTACGGCACCGCGATGCTCTGCTACGTCACGCCCAAGGAGCACCTCGGCCTGCCCAACCGCGACGACGTGAAAACCGGCGTCATCACCTACAAGATCGCCGCGCACGCCGCGGATCTCGCCAAGGGCCACCCGCGCGCGCAGGAGTGGGACGACGCGATCAGCAAGGCGCGCTTCGAGTTCCGCTGGCGCGACCAGTTCAACCTCGCGCTGGACCCGGTCACCGCGCTCAGCTACCACGACGAGACGCTGCCCGCCGAGGGCGCCAAGATCGCGCACTTCTGCAGCATGT
Source organism: Longimicrobiales bacterium (assembly GCA_038233155.1). Classification (GTDB taxonomy): domain Bacteria; phylum Gemmatimonadota; class Gemmatimonadetes; order Longimicrobiales; family Longimicrobiaceae; genus JBBSMO01. Next base: position 7,317 of record JBBSMO010000095.1, on the reverse strand, counting down.
GCGGCCCCAAGTTCTGTAGCATGAAGATCACGCAGGACGTGCGGGACTACGCGGCGAAGCTCGAGCTGGAGGCGGGGGAGGCGATCGAGGCGGGAATGGCGGAGAAGAGCGCCGAGTTCCGCGAGCGGGGGAGCGAGGTGTATCTTCCAGCGGAGCGGCTGCCGGAGCCGCAGGTACCAGCTGGCGACTGAGCTTGTGCCACAAGGCGGCGAGACCGACCCTCGCAGCATGACCAGGGGTATCTGTGATCACGGAGTGATAGCGACGTACACCCGAACCAATGTGGAGAATGGCGAACCCTGCACCGTTGAGCGACGCCGAGCGTGTCAAACTGCAGAAGCAGCGTGACCGGCTGATGAAGCTGATGAAGCAAGGTGATGGAGCGGGCGGCCCGCTGAATCCGGACGACCGGGCCGATCTGGCACAAGAGTGGACGCGGATCGACAACCTGCTCCAGGGTCGCTGACTCGCTCCGAAACGCACGTCCGCCTGCTTCATTCTTCTTCCTTCCAGGCGACAAGCCCACCACTCGCGAGAGTTCTAACAGTACCTGCGCTGCATTCCTGACGAGAGCGGAGCCGGTGTTGGAGGGATGGCACGAAGCCGCTTCGAGGCGCATGTTGCGCGTGGCGCAGCGACGGTGTTCGGCACCCGCTGGGCATCACTACCTGCGGACCTGCGCGTTCCGTTCGCGACAACCACCCGCACCGGCAATGACGGGCAGACGCCGTTCTGGCAGCAGCTCAAGTTCCCGGATTACGGCGCGGACATTCCGCTGGCGACGGGTACCGAGGTGCGCTTGATTCAGGCGGAAGCGGCGCTGCAAGCGGGAGATGTCGCGGAAAGCATCGGCCTGATCAACCATGCGCGTGCACCTCTAAACCTTGCCGAGCTGCCCGTACCGGCTACCATGAGTGAGGCATGGGCGCTTCTGATGAACGAGCGCGGTGCCGACCTGTACCTGGAAGGGCGGCGCCTCTGGGACTTGCGGCGGTGGTTCGCCGAAGGCCTGATTGGCGAGTGGAAGGAACTAGCCGGCCACGACAAATGCATTCCCATCAGCCAGGCCGAACGGGCGTCCAACCCGAACCTTGGCGGCTGAGTTGACCCCTGCACCTCCTGCGACATCGATGCCGCAAACCGCCGAAGCCGACTTTCTCGAAGAAGCAGCGGTGATCGAGGGCGGAGGAACTCCGCCTGAAGGGGGCTTCTCGGCGGTGCAGGGCGCGGGGCTGATCGGGGGAGTGGTACTGTTTGCCGTGCTCTTGGTGCTGCCCGCTCCGGAGGGGTTGAGCGTTTCCGGCTGGCGCACCGCGGCGATGGGCGCGCTGATGGCAACGTGGTGGATCACGGAAGCCATCCCCATCCCGGTCACCTCGCTGCTGCCGCTGATCCTGTTCCCGCTGCTCGGGCTAGGGAGCATCGGGGATGCAGCGACGCCGTACGCGAACCCGCTGATCTTCCTCTACATGGGCGGGTTCATGATCGCGCTGGCGATGCAGCGGTGGGGCCTGCACCGCCGTATTGCGTTGAACATCATCCGCATGGTGGGCACCCGCCCCAGTTCACTGATCGCCGGCTTCATGATGGCCGCGGCGTTTCTGAGCATGTGGGTGAGCAACACCGCGACGGCGATGATGATGATGCCGATCGGCCTGTCCGTGGTCGAGATCGCGCGCTCCTCCCGCACCGCGGAGGAAAACACGGCCGGCCACTCTCATTTCTCGATCAACCTGATGCTGGGGCTCGCCTACGCGTGCAGCATCGGCGGCATGGCGACGCTGATCGGCACGCCGCCCAATGCGCTGCTCGCCGGCTTCCTCGAGGAGACCTACGGCTACCAGATCAGCTTCGCGCGCTGGCTGGTGATCGGCCTGCCGGTGCTGATCCTGGGACTGCCACTCACCCACTTCGTGCTCACCCGCGTCGTCTTCCCGCTGAAAATGAAGGAGCTGGCGGGCGGTAAGGAGTTGATCGACGGCGAGCTGGCGAAGCTGGGCCGGCCGTCGCGCGCCGAGCGACTGGTTGCGGTCGTCTTCGTTTCCACCGCCCTCCTCTGGATCACCAGCCCCCTGCTGGGCGATCTGCTGCCCGGCCTCTCGGATGCCGGCATCGCCATGGTCGCGGCCATCTCTCTCTTCCTGATCCCCGTAGATCTGAAGCGCGGCACCTTTCTGCTCACCTGGCGCATCGCGGAAACCCTGCCGTGGGGCGTGCTGATCCTGTTCGGCGGGGGTCTCAGCCTGGCCGCCGCGGTCAGTGCCAGCGGGCTGGCCGAGTGGATCAGCCGCCAGTTCGCCGGTATCATCGGCTGGCCGACCGTACTCGTGATTCTGGCCGTGGTCGGAGTCGTCATTCTGCTCACCGAGCTGACCAGCAACACCGCCACCACCGCCGCCTTTCTCCCGGTGATGGTCGCCCTCGCCATCGGCATCGGGCAGGACCCGCTGCTCTTCGCGATTCCCATGGTGTTCGCCGCCAGTTGCGCGTTCATGTTACCCGTCGCGACGCCGCCCAACGCCATCGTATTCGGCAGCAGCTTCGTCTCGATTCAGCAGATGGCGAGAGCCGGATTGGTGCTCAACTTCGCCTTTCTCATCCTCGTGACCGGCATCGTATACCTGCTGCTGCCGGTCGCCTTCGGCGTCGAAGTGGGTGTGGTGCCGGACTGGGCGGTGGCGCCATGACCCTTCGGCTCCGCTCAGGATCCGGACCGGCGCTCCGCTCAGGATCCGGCGCCGCTTGGGGTTGGGTCCCCCACCCGAACCCCGCGATGGCGATGCGCCGGTCGAGCAATGCCCTCGGCCAGTTGGCCGTCGTGCTGCTCTGCGCGGCCTGGCTGGCCCGGCGGATCGTATGCTGAGACCGAAGCAGACTGGGGCGAGTCTCAGGGCGGGCGACGGGCGACAGCGTCTTCCGGCGCCCGGTGCGCTTCGGTCACCTGGGCGATGTGCACCACCGCCTCGCCCTGGTAGACGAGCGGGTTGACGCGGCGCCCGATGACGATGCCGGCGCAGCGGGCGGTGATCGGGCGCGCGCCGTCGCCGAACGGGTCGGTGATCTCGCCACGCGGCTGCCCTTCGCGAACGCAATCGCCGAGTTCCGCCTCGATGCGGCAGATCCCGCTGCGGCCGGCGCGTACCCAGCGCCGGGAGCGGGATTCGGGGGCCGGCGGCGAGTCCGCGGCGACGTCCACCATCCCCAGGTGCCGGAGCACCCGGCGCACCCCGCCGACACCGCGGCGGATGGCGCCCTCGGTGAACCGCCCCGCCTCTCCGCCTTCGTAGAGCAGGGTGCGGCAGTTGGCCTCGAGCGCGGCGCGCCGCAGTGCGCCGGCGGGCGGCGAGCCATGAATCGACACCGGCGCGCCGAAGACGCGCGCCATCTGGCGCGTTTCGGGGTCGTCCAGATCCGCGCGTACCTGCGGAAGGTTTTCCCGGTTGTCCGACCCGCAGTGGAAGTCGATCCCCCACTCGGCGCGCGCTACGACTTCGCGCATCAGGATGTGGGCGAGCCGCGAGGCGAGCGAGCCGCGCGCGCTGCCGGGGAAGGCGCGGTTCAGGTCGCGCCGGTCGGGCAGGTAGCGCGACTTGGAAACGAAGCCGAAGAGGTTGACGACCGGCACGGCGATCACCGTCCCGCGCAGTGGAGCCGCGGAGAGGGCGGCGACGCTGCGGCGAATGATCTCGATGCCGTCGATCTCATCGCCGTGAATCGCGCCCGTCAGCCAGAGGGCGGGACCGGGCAGACCTCCGTGAAGCACCTCGACCGAGAGCGACAGCCAGTCCCCGGCCGGGGTGCGGGCGACGGGGAGCTCGACTCGTGCGCGGGTCCCCGCTGCTACCGTCGCTTTCCCGATCGTGAAGGGTGCAACGCTACTCATCCTCGATGAGGGGCCGCTTCGGCTTCGCGGCCTTCGGTTTCCGCTTCTCGGAAGCCTGCTTCCCGGCCGGCGGGCCGGGTGTGGCAGCGGGCACATCGGCCGAAATGTGGTTCTCGATGTATTCGACGATCTCGCCAGCCACATCGACGCCGGTGGCGGTTTCGATGCCCTCGAGACCGGGCGACGAGTTGACCTCCATCACCACCGGCCCGCGGCTGGCGCGCAGCATGTCCACGCCGGCTACTGCAAGCCCCATCACCCGCGCGGCGCGAATCGCCGTATTGCGCTCTTTCTGTGTGAGCTGAACGGGGTTCGCGGTGCCGCCACGGTGCAGATTCGAGCGGAATTCGCCGGGCGCGGCATGGCGCTCCATCGCAGCCACCACCCGCCCCCCCACCACGAAGGCGCGGATGTCAGAGCCGCCCGCCTCCTTGATGAACTCCTGGACTATAACGTTCGCATCGAGCTGTTGAAAGGCGCCGATCACAGATTCCGCTGCCTTCTTGGTTTCGGCGAGCACCACGCCGACGCCCTGCGTCCCTTCGAGCAGCTTGATGATCAGCGGAGCGCCGCCGACTAGCTCGAGCAGCCCGTCGATGTCGCGCATCGACCGCGCAAAGCCGGTGACGGGGAGCCCGACGCCTTCACGCGAGAGGAGCTGCAGCGAGCGCAGCTTGTCTCGCGACCTCGAGATCGCCTGCGATTCCGCGATCGTGAAGACGTTCTGCACCTCGAACTGGCGGACCACCGCGGTTCCGTAGAAGGTGACCGATGCGCCGATGCGGGGAATGATCGCATCGAACTCGAGCGGCGCACCGCGATGCATTACGCGCGGGCTGCGCGCGGTGATGTCCATGTAGCAGCGGAGGGGGTTGACGATCTTCACGTCGTGACCACGATCCCGCGCCGCCTCGAGCAGTCGGTTCGTCGAGTAGAGCGATGCCCTGCGCGAGAGAATCCCGATCTTCATCCGTGTACCTTCAGTTGAGGGAGACGCCCGGCTATGAACGAGCGGCCGGGATCGACAACGAAATGGCCCCGCACTGCCTGGCGGCCGAGCAGCATGCGAAAGCCCATGGCGTCGCGGCGCGTCAGGCTGATCTCGATCTCCCACCGCTGGCCGAGGAGCTCGAGGTCGGTGGCAATCACCGGCCGCAGCGACACCGCGCCGCTTGAGCTGCGGACGCGGCGCAGATCCACGAGGCGCGCCTCCGAAAGCACCGCCGTGCGCGGGTCCCGCTGGATGGGGTGCACCTTGAACCGCACCATCCCGATGCCGCGGCGGCGGAAACGCTCGATCTCATACGCGTGGAGCGACGAGGACCGCGCGCCGGTATCGACCTTGACCTTGATCGCCTCGATTCCGAGATCCGGCAGCCGGATCCATTCGCGCCAACCGATCGGAGGCCGGTCCTTCCGGGAGGAACGCTTGACCTCTGGGGGTTGCACCGGGCAGGCGCTCCAGCGTGAGGGGGGCGGAATCGGGCGCGCTCCCGCTCGCGGCGGCGACCGGCCCGCGGCGCAAACCGATTCCTGACTGGTGTGAGTGCGACGAATATACGCCGTGAGTCAACCGCCGCCAGTGCGGATTGCGGATTGCAGAAAGTAGCGGCTCAGCATGAGCTGGTACTCCTCGTCGCCGCCGCGGGCGGGGTTGAGGAGCCGCTGGCGCACCGAGGCGGCCATGTTGGGGGAGGGCCTCTCGCCCATCACCCGCCCTCCTCAAACGCCCGCGGAGCATCAGCGACACGACGCAGCGGTGCTGACCACGGTCACCCGACACCCGCCACGGCCTCATAATCGGGCAGGCTCCTAGGGGCCGGGGGAAAGGTAGTCCCGGCGAAGAGCCCGGGAACGAAACGCCGGCTATAGCCCCGGACGGCGATCCTTGGAGGTTCCCGCCCCCCCGTGCGCGATGTACCCGTCGCATGGTAGTTTGCCGCTATGATTGCTTGCTTCTGGCCCGACGTCGTGCCGCGCTCCGTTGCGTAAACTACTCGCCATTCTCGGCATGACCATCGGCGGCTGGCTCGGCTGGTGGGCGGGCGCGGCCGTGTCGCTCTGGCTGGCCTTCGTGCTCTCCTTCGTCGGCACCGGCATCGGCTTGTACGTCGGGCGGCGCATCGATGACGAGTTCTTTTGACGTTGCCCCAGAACGATGCTTCGGTCGATGTAGCCGTGATCGGGGCGGGTGCCGCGGGGCTGATGGCAGCCCTGTTCGCGGCGCGCGCAGGGGCCGATACGCTGCTCATCGAGCGGACTCGCGACGGCGGGCGCAAGATCCTGATCAGCGGCGGGGGTCGTTGCAACGTGCTGCCGTCGCAGGCGTCGGCGAAGCAGTTCTTCACCGCATCGTCGTCCAACACGCTGGCGAAGATGCTGCGGTCCTGGCCGCTCCGCGAACAGCGGGCCTTTTTCGAAGATGACCTCAGCCTGCCACTGGCACTGGAGCCGGAATCGGGCAAGCTGTTCCCCGCGTCAAACCGTGCGCGGGACGTGCGAGACGCGCTCGTGAGTGCGGTTCGGAGTGCGGGCGGGCGAATCGCATTCGATACCCTGGTCGCCCGGCTGGAGCCGCCGGATGAAACCGGCGGCTGGCGAATATCGTTGGGAGATGGAGCGGAACTCCGTGCTCGGGCCGTCGTCCTCGCCACGGGCGGGCTCTCGGTGCCGAAAACGGGCAGCGACGGCATCGGCCTGCGCATCGCGGAGGCGCTCGGCCACGATCTGAACGCTACCTACCCAGCGCTCACACCGCTGACCGCCGACCCGCCACCGCATGCGGAGCTGGCCGGGGTCTCGCTCGAGGTGGCGCTGCGCGCGCCGCGGCGGCTCGTTGCTGCCGGCGGCTTTCTCTTCACGCACCGCGGCTACAGCGGGCCGTCGGTGCTGAACATCTCGCATCTGGCGGTGCTGTCTTCGGCGCGGGGCGAGCATCGGCAGGAGATCGAGGTGCAGTGGGCGCCGCTGGGGGAGCAGGAGTGGGACGAGCGACTGCTCGATCGGGGCGACGGGGGCGCAGTGCTCACCCGGCTGCGGCGGCATCTTCCGGCGCGCCTCGCCGATGTGCTGCTGCGCGAGGCGGAGATCCCGGCCGGCCGGCTGCTGTCGCAACTGCGGCGCGACGAACGCACCCGCCTGGTGCGGCTGCTCACCCGCTACCCCTTGCCATGGACGGGTGACGAGGGGTACAAAAAGGCGGAAGTCACCGGCGGCGGGGTAGCGCTCGACCAGGTGGACCCGCGCACCCTTGAGAGCCGCCGCCACCCCGGCCTATTCCTCTGCGGCGAAATCCTGGATGCCTTCGGCCCTATCGGCGGCTACAACTTCATGTGGGCGTGGGCGACGGGCCGGGCAGCCGGGATTGCTGCAGCCGCAGCGGCCGCAGCGGTGGAGAGCAGTTCTCCCCTTTCCCCCCTTGTGGGGGAGAGGGG
>JBBSMO010000094.1:0-7934 GCA_038233155.1 Longimicrobiales bacterium | reverse complement strand
GCACACTCTCTCCCACCTCGCCACAGCAGCTCCGTCGTTGGATTTTCACATTCTCGCGGACAATGATCTCCCGCCGGATCTGCTGGGCGACTTTGCAGCGCGCGCTACCATCACCCGCTACACTCCAGAAGCAGACCGCTCGCTTCCGGACAGCGTCCGCCCTGCTGCTGACGGGTCGCTCCTGTTGATAGATGCGGCTGCAGCCGATCCGGCGGCCATTATGGGGCCTCTCGCCGGGTCAAACCGTTGGGTGATGTATGATGAGGCGGGTGGGGTGGCCGCGCTTTCCTCCGGAGAAGGCGCCGCGGCTGTGATCCGCGCGTGGCGGGACGCGCCGGTCTTAGCTTCACTCGAAGGGTTCATGCATATGCCAGCCACGGGCGAACGGTCTGTGGTGCGGGACCGCCGCTCGCTCGCCGGTCTCTCCGAAAGGGTTCGCGACCGTTTGGTCGGCACCTTGATGAAAGGCGGCGTGACATTTCTTTTGCCGGAAACCGTTTTGGTAGATGTGGATGTGCAGATTGCCCGCGATACCGTCATCTATCCCGGGGTAGTGCTCGAAGGGGAAACGCAGATCGGCGAGGAAACGGTGATCGGGCCGGGGTGCCGCATCATCGACAGTTGGGTAGGAAGCGGAGTCGAGATGAAAGGCTGGAACTACATCTCGCATACTTCGATCCGCAACCGAGCGATTCTCGAGCCGTATGTGCGGCGTGGCTACGACTGAACCGTCGCCGGTCGTACAAGCCGCTGCGGCGGGCGAGCTGCCAGACTGGGCGGAGACGAGCGCCAAGCGGCGGGAGCACATGATGCGCGTCGCGGCGCTGATGGACCAGTGGGCGGAAGAGCTCTCCCTTCCCCCGGCGGAGCGGATTCGCTGGCGCGCCGCCGGGTGGCTTCACGACACCTTGCGCAACGCCGAGCCGGAATCGCTCAGGGCGGTGGTGCCACAGGAATTCCAAGATTGGCCGGGCGCCCTGTTGCACGGCCCGGCCGCCGCTGCCCGCCTCGAGGGAAGCGCAGATACCGGGATCTGCACCGCCATCCGTTATCACACGCTCGGCCACCCGCTGCTGCCGCCGGTCGGAAAGGCGCTATATCTGGCAGATTTTCTGGAACCGGCGCGTTCGTTCCGCAAGAAGTGGCGGGCTCGCTTGAGGCAGCGAATGCCGGGCGAACTGCCGAGTGTGCTGAGGGAGGTGGCCGCCGCGCGAATCGGCCGTCTGCTCGAGGCGCAGAGCCCGATCCGGCCGGAAACGTCGGCCATGTGGAACAGCCTGGTCGACAGCAGCGGGTGAAGAGAGCCCAATTCTGGCTGATTTTCGCGACACTGCTCGCGGTCGCGGTGCTGGCCGGCTCGCTGATCGCCGGGATCGCAGCTTCCCCCCGGCAGCCGGAGTCTGAGCTGGTAGAAGCGGCGGGCTCACCGCCTGTCCGGGTAGAGGTGCTGAATGCCGGCGGGGAGGCCGGAGTTGCGCGGGCAGCTACGCAGGTGCTCCGCGACCGCCGCTTCGACGTGGTCTTTTACGGAAACGCTGCTCGCTTCGACCTGGATTCGAGTGTGGTCCTCGCACGGACAGCGTCAACCGAGCCAGCCGAACGGGTGGCACGCGCGCTGGGGATTTCGCGGGTGCGTACCGCTCCGGATAGCACCCTTTACCTCGAAGTTACCGTGCGGCTGGGGCGGGACTGGCAGCCGCCTGACGATCTGCTGCCTGGTCTCTTCCGGCCACCGAACGCCGGTTCTTGACCGGTTGGATGGAAACCGGCGTCCGGCCGGTAGTTGCCTCGGCTTTCAACTGCCCGCAGGCGGCTGCGATGTCGCGCCCGCGAGGTTCCCGTACAAACGCGGACACGCGGCGCTGTCCGAGCCGGGCGAGAAACGCGGCGATGCGCTCCGGGCGGCTGGGGCGCCATTCGGTGGCGGGGATGGGGTTGAAGGGAATCAGATTCACGAACGCCTGGAACTCGCCTACCACCGCGGCTAATTCATCCGCCAGTTCGGGACTGTCGTTTACCCCCTCTATCATTACGTACTCGAAGGTAATCCGCTTGCCCCCGGCCGCATCGAACTCGCGTAGGGAGGCGAGCAGTTGTGGCAGCGGGTATTTTTTCTCGAGCGGAATGAGCTGCTGCCGCAGCTCATGATTCGGCGCGTGCAGTGACACGGCGAGCCGGAATTGCTCCGGCCGGGCCGCGAGTTCAAGAATGCCAGGGACCACGCCTACCGTCGAGACGGTGATCCGCCTCGCCCCGATGCCATAGTCCTCGTTGAGTATCGTGAGTGCCGGCATGACCGCCTTGCGGTTCATCAGCGGCTCGCCCATCCCCATGAAGACAATGTTCGAGATGTCGCCGTAGCCATTGCGGAGCGCCCAAGCGCGGCTGCCCCTGAACTGCGCGACGATCTCCCCTGCGGAGAGTTGGCGCTCGAATCCCATCCACCCCGTCGCGCAAAAGGTGCACGCCATGGCACACCCCGCCTGCGAAGAAATGCAAAGCGTAAGGCGGTTCCGCGCGGGAATCAGTACGGATTCTATCAATTCGCCGCTTTGCAGGCGCCATAGATGCTTGGCGGTACCGTCGCTCGAGCGTGAAACCCGTTCCTCGGCGGGAGCCGAGAACTTGAACTGGTCCGCCAACGCTGCCCGGTCCGCGGCGGGGAGGTTGCTCATCTCGTCGAACGACAAGGCATGGCGCTGGTGCAGCCAGCCGAGCACCTGTCCCACCCGGTACGATGGCTGCCCGCGCGCGGCGAAGAGCTCCGTCAGCAACGGCTCGAGCTCGCGCCGGGTGAGGCCGGCGACATCCGCAAGTGTAGTTTGGTCCATCCTCTGATCGGGCTTCTCGGGGGCAACCGCTTTCCCTCGGCGGTCATTGGCGAGGGGTGTGCTACTGCCCCGTAGCGGCGCCGCGGTTCCACACTCCGCCGCCCGCGCCGGCCGCCTGTGGGACCGCGACTGCTTGATGCGGGTGCGGCCGGCCATTACCTTTGCTCGGTCCCGCGCCCCTCCGGTGCGGGGGAAACCATGCGACCGATGGGGACCCTCTCGTGCTGCTGACCGAACTGCTGACCCCCAGCCGGATCAAGATTCCGCTCGTTTCTCGCACCAAGGACGAGCTGCTCAGCGAACTGGTGGGCATCGTCCAGCAGCAAGGGGGCGTGGCCGATAGCGACAACGTGCTCCGCGCGGTACGCGAGCGCGAGGAAGTGCTGAGCACCGGCATCGGCAACGGGGTAGCGATCCCGCACGGCAAAAGCTCCGGTGTCGCTCAGCTTGCCCTGGCCGCTGGCGTGACGCCAGAGCCAGTGGACTTCGACGCGCTGGACGGGCAGCCCGTCAACCTCTTCTTTCTCTTGGTCGGCCCGGAAGCTGCCGCCGGGCAGCACGTAAAGGCGCTCAGCCGCATTTCGCGGCTCCTGCGCCGTGAAAGCTTTCGCGACCGGCTAGGCCGCGCCGCCAGCGCGGACGAGTTCTACGCGATCCTCAAGGAAGCCGAGCTTTCGTGAGCCGCGCGCGCGGCGCGTGGCTGCTCGCGATCGCATGGGCCGCGTTGATCTTTGCCCTCAACTCTCGGCCCGACATAGGCGTTTCGCTCCCGGGCCAGACCGACAAAATTGCACATTTCGGCGCCTACGCCGTTCTCGGATATCTGTTGGCGGTTGCGCTGCTTCAGTCGGCCTCTGAGGCTTGGTTCGCGCTCGGCATCGGCAGCGCTTTTGGCGCGTTGGACGAGCTGCACCAGCGGACCGTCCCCGGGCGGACGGCTGACATCTTCGATTGGGTGGCGGATTCCGCGGGCGTCACCGCCGGTCTCCTCATCTTGTTGCTCGCCCGCCGCTTGTATCATCGCCGCTCCGCGCGGCGGTCTGTTCTCGAGCCGAACCGTTCTTCATGACCGCCAGCCTGCAAACCGCATTTCGCAGCCGTACTGCCGGCTCTCTCCGGCCTGCCGACGCGGGTGAAGATGTCCGGCTGGCAGGGTGGGTACACCGCCGCCGCGATCTCGGCAGCCTCGTCTTTTTCGATCTGCGGGACCGCGATGGCCTGGCGCAGGTATCCTTCGACCCCGCCTGGGCAGATGCCGGCACCATGGCCGCTGCCCGCAACCTGCACCCGGAAGATGTGGTCCGCGTAGCAGGACAGGTACATGCCCGCCCCGGCAGCAACCAGAACGACGAGATGGCAACTGGCGGGGTCGAAGTTCGCGCTACCCTCCTCGAAGTCCTCGCCCGTGCGGAAGCCCTCCCGATCCCTGTAGCGCGTACGCCGGACGAGGAGCTTCCCGCGGAAGATCTGCGGCTCCGCTATCGTTATCTGGACCTGCGCCGCCCGGGGCTGCAGGACAACCTGCGGCTGCGGCACCGGCGGGCGCAGGCTGCCCGCCGCTACCTGGACGAGCAGGGGTTCGCGGAGATCGAAACACCCATGCTCACTCGCCGCACCCCGGAGGGGGCGCGGGACTACCTGGTGCCCAGCCGCGTACACCCGGGCGAGTTCTACGCGCTGCCGCAATCACCCCAGCTCTACAAGCAATTGCTGATGGTCAGCGGGTTCGACCGCTACTTTCAGCTCGCGCGCTGTTTGAGAGATGAGGATCTCCGCGCGGACCGACAGCCGGAGTTCACCCAGATCGACGCGGAAATGTCCTTTGTAGACGAGGAGGACGTTTTCCGCATCGGCGAAGGGTTGATGTCGGCGCTGTTCGAAGCGGCGACAGGCGAGGCGCTCGATACGCCATTTCCTCGCCTCACCTACAGCGAGGCGATGCGCCGCTACGCCACGGACAAGCCAGATCTGCGCTACGGCCTCGAGGTTCAGGACCTGACCGAGCTGCTCGCAGACGCCGATTTTCGTGTCTTTCAGACTACCCGGGGAACGGGTCAACGGATTCGCGGCATTCGCGTTCCCGGCGGCGCGGATCTGTCGCGCCGCGAGCTGGACCAAGTTCAGGAGATCGCACGGGGCGGCGGGGCGCCTGGCGCGCTGTACGTGAAACGAACGGAAGATGGCTTTTCCGGGCCCTTCGCGCGCGCGCTTACCGGCGCCGCGGCGGAATCCTTCATCCAGCAGACGAAGGTCGCGCCCGGTGATTTGTTCGTAGCCGTGGTGGGGCACTTCCGTTCTGCACCCGCCGCCGACGGCAGCGCTGCGCTACATCAGGGGCCGGAACTCGAACCGGCTCTGGATCTGTTGCGCCGGCACCTGGCGAAGCGAATGGATCTGATTCCGCCTGGCCGCCACGCCTGGCTCTGGGTAACCGATTTCCCGCTATTCGATTGGGACGAGGAGTCTGGAAGGCTGGTTGCCGCGCATCACATGTTCACGATGCCCCGCGCCAAAGACATTCCGGCCTTGCTCGAAGCCACTGAGGCGGCCGTTACGCCTGGCCGCGAGGCCGCGGCGGCGCTGTACCGCCGCCCGGTTCGATCCCGCGCCTATGACGCGGTGTACAACGGAAACGAACTAGCCAGCGGTTCGGTCCGTATTCATGATTCCGAACTGCAGCGCAGGGTCTTTCGCGCCTTGGGAATATCCGAAGATGAAGCCCGGGAGAAGTTCGGCTTTTTGCTCGAAGCATTCCGCTTCGGCGCCCCCCCGCACGCGGGGTTCGCCTTTGGCTTCGACCGTTTGGTCATGCTGCTGGCGGGCGCGCCCAGTTTGCGGGATGTGATCGCATTCCCCAAAACCACTGCGGCGCGCGCACTCTTCGAAGGGGCGCCGTCGCCGGTTACGCCGGCTGAGTTGCGCGAACTGGCCCTCGCGGTGCAACCTTCTGAACGGAGCGTGCCCTCGCCACGCGCAACTTCACCCGCATCAGGAGAATCGACATCGTAGCCCACACCTCCATGCCCGCACCGGAGAGTGCCGAGCGGGTGCAGCATCGTCTGGACATCGAGGGCGCGGATCACCTGCTCCTAGGTGGCGTCAACGACGGCAACCTATTAGAGCTCGCCAGGCTCAGCGGTGCCCGGGTGGTCCTTCGCAACAACCACCTGCTGCTCTCCGGCACCGTCTCCGCAGTCGAGCGTGCCCGCCCCGTGGCGCAACATATGGTAGACCTTGCACGCCGCGGCGATCCGTTCAGTTCAGACGATGTCGTCCGCTTTGTAGATACCGTCGCGGCCCAGACGGACGCGCTCCCTACGGAAATTGAGAGGTACCGCATTGTAGTGCCGGGGGCCAAACGGGCGATCGTTCCCAAGTCCGAAGGGCAGAAGCGGTATCTCGAGGCCATCGCCGAGAATGATATCGTCGTCGGCATCGGGCCGGCGGGTACGGGAAAAACCTACCTCGCCGTGGCCATGGCGGTAGATGCACTTCTGCGCAAACGTGTCTCCCGCATCATCCTCGCCAGACCCGCGGTCGAGGCGGGTGAAAACCTGGGTTTTCTGCCGGGAGACGTGCAGGACAAGGTCGATCCGTATCTGCGGCCGCTCTATGATGCGCTTGAGGACATGATCCCGGGCGAGCGCATGCGGCGCGCGCTCGAAACGCGCACCATCGAGATCGCGCCCCTCGCCTACATGCGCGGGAGAACGTTGCAGGACGCCTTTGTGATATTGGACGAGGCCCAAAACGCCACGACGCTGCAGATGAAGATGTTCCTTACCCGGCTCGGTCTTAATTCCAAGGCAGTGATCACCGGGGACAAGACCCAGATCGACCTGCCGCGCCGGGAGGACTCCGGCCTGCTCGAGGTAGAGGCGGTATTGAAGAACATCGATGGGATCGCATTCGTCTACATGCAGCCGACGGATGTGATCCGGCACCGTCTGGTGAAGGACATCATCCGCGCCTACGCCGTTGCCGGCGGTAATTCAGCGGCGGATGAGAACCAGGAGCCTGCCTGACTCCCATGCAACTCACTGCAGGGCGCTCCGCCGCCGGCACGGCACTGGACGAGCCGGGGGAAGGCTTCACGGCCCGGCTGGTGCACCACGGCAGCAGACTTCTGCTGTTGCTCGCCGCCGCGGTGGCGATCTACCTCTTCTTCCCCGGGCCGCGGGTGCCGGAGGCAGCGGTACTCGAGCCGGGAGTGGTCGCCCCGCGGGACGTGATTGCCGAGTTCTCCTTCCCCGTCCCCAAGCCGCAGCCCGCGTTGATGCGCGAGCAAGCCGAGGCGGCGAGCGGCGTCAGCCCGACCTTCCGGCTTTCGTCGGCCACGGCGGACACGGTGGTATCCGGCATCCGCGCCTTCTTTGCCACTGTGGATACTCTGGCCGCCGCACCCAATCGTGAAGCGGCGGTCCGCGCCTTTCTCGAGCGAAGCCGCGTGTACCCGCCGCCCGGCGCGCTACCGCTGCTGCTCGAGCCCCGGCAGCGCCGCGCGTTGCGGCTGGGCAGCGAGCGAGCGGTCCGCGAACTGCTGCCGCGCGGGGTGTTGCCCTTTGCTTTAGGAGAGGCGGTCGCGGCCGTGCGCGTAGCTGGATCGGATGGCGAAGAGCTTGTACCGCGCGACTCGCTGATCGCCCCGGACCGATTCTTCAGCCTGGCGGGCGAGTCTCTGCCAGGCGGCATCGGCGGCGACGGCCTCGAGCTGCAGCGGCTCATCCTGATCCGGTTCTTCAGGCCCAGCCTGCAGTACGATGAAACGGCCACCGAGGCGGCGCGCGCCCGTGCCCGCGCCGCGGTAGATCCCGTGCAGGCCGTGGTGCTCAAAGGCGAGAAAATCGTCGGTGCGCATGAGCAGGTCGGCGAGGCCGAGGCCGAGCGGCTGCGTGCCTATCAGATCGCGCTCCCCGCATACGCGGGCAACCTAGGCGGGATTCGCTGGGGACTCTCGGCCGGCGCGGTCCTCTACAACCTCCTCGTTCTGATCATTCTCGGGGTGGTGCTCCTCCTTTTCAGACCGGCGCTGTACGCGCATTTCCGCTCCGTCGTGCTGCTCGCGCTGTTGGTTGTCGCCGTCACGGGTGCCGCCGCGCTGCT
>JBBSMO010000093.1:0-7937 GCA_038233155.1 Longimicrobiales bacterium | reverse complement strand
GCTGTCGCGCACGAGGCGGCGCTGGATGCCGGCGGCGCCACGATCGGCATTCTCGGCAATGGCATTGACGTCATGTACCCAGCGGAAAACCGGCCGCTCTTCAAACGTATGGGCGAGCACGGACTGCTGCTCTCCGAGTTCATGCCGGGCGAGGAGCCGCAGGCCGGTAATTTCCCGCGTCGTAACCGCCTCATCGCCGCGCTGGCGGAAGGCGTTCTAGTGGTCGAGATGGGACTGCGCAGCGGCGCCCAGCACACCGTCGGCTTCGCACTTGGCATGGGCAAAGAGGTTTTCGCCGTTCCGGGCCCGATCGGTTCGGCGGTGAGCGAGGGCACGAACCAATTGCTGAAAGATGGAGCGCGGATGGTAACGGAGCTCTCCGATGTGCTCGAGGAGCTTGGCGGTGTGGGAGCGGCTGCGCCCGCAACGGCCGCCCCCGCTCCCGCCCCGGTGCCCGCGCCCGGCGATCTGACCGCCGATGAAGCAGCCGCCTTCGCCGCACTGACGGCCGAACTCCGCCATGTAGACGACATCGCCGCCGCCGCCCAACTCGATTCGGGGCCGCTGCTGGGCGCGCTGCTCGGGCTTGAACTCAAGGGCGTGGCAGAAGCGCTGCCGGGCAAGCTCTTCCGCCGCCTGTGACGAGCCCGCGCTCTCTGTACGTACACGTTCCGTTCTGTGCGCGGCGATGCTTTTATTGCGATTTCGCCGTGCAGGCGACGCGGCGCCCGCCGGTCGCGGAGTGGCTGGACTGCATGGGGCGGGAGATGGCGCTGCTCCGCGGCCGCCAGGGTTGGTGCAAACCGCTCGAACTCGATACGCTGTACGTCGGGGGTGGTACTCCCTCGATGATAGGCGAAGGAGCAATGGCGGAGCTGGCGCTGCGCTTGGGCCCCGGCGCTGCCTTGCACGATGGTGGCGAATGGACGAGCGAGGCCAATCCGGAAAGCTTGTCGGCCACCCTCGCTGCCGATTGGAGAGCGGCCGGAGTTAACCGCCTGTCGATCGGCGTTCAGACATTTCATCCGCCCAGCCTGCGGTGGATGGGGCGCCTGCACGGCGCCGGCGGCGCGCGGGCGGCAGTTGCCATCGCCCGAAGCGCGGGTTTCGAGAACCTGAGCATCGATCTCATCTTCGGACTTCCCGCTCATCTCGACCGGGACTGGGCGGCAGATCTCGCGCAGGCGCTGCTGCTCGAGCCGGACCACATCTCCCTGTACGGACTGACTGCGGAGCCCGGCGCCGCTCTCGGCCGCTGGGTACGCGAGGGCCGGCAGGTGCTGCCGGATGAGGAACAGTATGCGGATGAATACCTGCTGGCCCACGAGGTGTTGACCAGCGCGGGATTCGAGCACTACGAAGTTTCCAATTTCTGCAGGCCGGGGGCACGGTCGCGGCACAACCGCGTTTACTGGGGCGGCCTGCCGTATGCAGCGTTAGGACCGGGGTCGCACCAGTTCTTTCCGCCCGTCCGCAACTGGAACCTGCGAAGCTGGAGTGCGTACAGAGACGCGATTCTAGGCGGAAACTTGCCCATCGGGGGCAGCGAAGTCGTTGCTCCCGCGGAGGATGCGCTAGAGCGCACGTGGCTGTCTCTTCGCACCGTCGGCGGCTTTCCGCTCGCCCCGGCGACCGCAGCCCAGCGCGCCTGTGTACGCACATGGTGCGCGAGCGGACTTGCCACGGTAGCGGACGATTCGGTGCGGCTTTCCGCGGATGGCTGGTTGCTGCTGGACCGGCTGGCGCTGGACCTATACGAAGCCGGTATGCCGCTTGCCGCCACGGCGGCATGAGCCCTTTATACTTTCATTGCGGATGACACACGGCGAACCGCTCACCGAGCGTGAACACGTCATACTCGAGGCGGTGATCCGTACCTACGTCGACACGGCGGAACCCGCGGGCAGCCGCACGGTAGCGAGGCGCTTCAACTTGGATGTTTCGCCCGCTACGGTGCGTAACACCATGAGCGACCTCGAGGAGAAAGGATATCTTTTCCACCCGCACACCTCGGCGGGGCGCGTCCCGACAGATCAGGCCTATCGGTTTTACGTGGACGCGCTGCTGCGGGATGCCCGGTTGCCCGCCGCGGACCGGCGCGCCATCCGGCGGCGGTTGTCCGAAGTGCGCGAATCTTCGCCGGTCGAGCAGTTGATCCAGCAGGCGGCAAAGGTGGTCGGTCTGCTCACGCAGGAGCTCGGCATTGCCATCGCTCCGGTCATGGATCAGGCGGTGCTCGAACGCTTGGACCTTGTCGCGCTCGCCGAGGGGAAAGTGCTCTTCGTGCTGACGTTGCGAGCGGGCGGAGTGCGCACCATCTACGTAGACGTTCCTGCGGTCATTCCGGATGAAAGCTTGCAGGCGGTGGCAACCGTGCTAAACGAGCGGTTGGCAGGACTGTCACTGCACGACATCCGCGCTACGCTTCCCGAGCGGATCCGCGACGGCGTTCCCTCTGCGGACCCGCGCGCCGCCGAGCTGCTGAACGTATTCCTACAGCAGGCGGACGAGTGGCTCGCTCCGCCCGGCGGGGGCGGGGCGCTGCACCTCGGGCAGGCATCGGTGCTCGCCGAGCAGCCGGAATTTAAAAGCGGCGAGCGCCTCCGCAGCCTGATCGAGCTCACGGACCGCCGTGACCTGCTCAAGCGGTTCCTTGGGGACCGGCTTGGCTCGACAGGGCTTCAAATCACCATAGGTGCCGAGCACGACAACCCGGCACTCGCTGATTTTACCGTGGTCACCTCCGAATACCGCCTCGACGATTTGCGCGGGGTGATCGGAGTCATTGGCCCTACGCGAATGCCCTATGACCGAATTATCGCCTTCGTCGAGAGTACATCGGCGATGGTCTCCGAAATCTTGGCCTAATACCCATCTCCCATGCGAGATTTTTACGACGTTTTAGATGTCCCGCGCGACGCGGATCCCGACACCATCAAAAAAGCGTACCGGCAGTTGGCTTTGAGATACCACCCGGATCGCAACGGGGGGAGCAGAGACGCGGAAGGCAAGTTCAAGGAAGCCACCGAAGCCTACGAGGTCCTCCGGGAGCCGGAGAAGCGCGCTGCGTACGACCGGTTCGGTCACGCCGGCGTTAAGACGGGCGCGGGCGGCGGCTTCGCCGGCTTTGCCTTTGAAGACGCACTCAACGTCTTCATGCGCGACTTTGGCGGCTTCGCTGGTTTCGACGACCTGTTCGGTGGCGGCGGCCGGCAGCGCCGGGGCACCGTGCAGCGCGGCAAGGACATCCGCATCAAGCTGCCCATCTCTCTGGCCGATGTCTCCACGGGTATCGAGCGGAAGGTGCGTGTCTCGGTGCTGGACCCGTGCCGCGCCTGCAACGGGACCGGCTCCGAGGATAGCCGCGCGCCGGTGTCTTGCGAGACTTGCGGGGGCGCGGGTGAGGTGCGGCGGGTACAGCGCAGCATGTTCGGCCAGCTAGTCACCGCAGCCGAGTGTCCCGCCTGCCATGGCCAAGGGCGTCGCATCCAGGACCCGTGCAAACGCTGCAACGCCGACGGCCGCGAGCGGGTCGAGCGCACCTTTGATGTCAAGGTGCCGCCGGGAGTTGCGACGGGCAACTACCTGACCCTTCGGGGAGAAGGCAGTGTCGGGCCGCGCGGTGGTCCTCGAGGTGACATCCTCGTGATGCTCGAAGTGGAAGCCGACGAGCGGTTCATCCGGGAAGGAGATAGTGTTATCTACGACCTCCCGCTTTCTTTCGCGCAGGCAGCGCTCGGCGCGGAGGTCGAGGTGCCGACCGTGCTGGAAGAAGAAACGCTCCGCATTCCCGGTGGCACACAGAACGGTGATGTCCTGACGCTGAAAGGCCGCGGGCTTCCGCGCCTCGGCGGCGGGGGCCAAGGCGACCAGTACGTGCGTGTTCACGTTTGGACGCCGCTGGAACTCACCCCCGAACAGGAGGCACTTTTCCGCCAGCTAGCGGAGATCGAAGGGCCGGCGCCGAATGGCAAGGGCGGAAGGAACCGGGCTGGGTTCTGGGGTCGCGTCAAAGAAGCTCTCGGCGCTTGAAGCAGCCCGAGCGGTGGCTCGTGCTCCGGGTCGCCTCCGCCGATCCGGACGAACGGGCCCTCGTTGCCGAGGCATTGCTCGACCTAGGGGCTACCGCCGTAGAGGAGAGGGGAGATGAGATCGTCACCTATCTCGCCCCGCCGCCAGACCCCGATGCGTTTGCCGAACAGGCCAGGATGCATCTCGCCGATTGGCTCGATGACGACAATTTCCCGCGCCCGCTCTGGCATTGGCAACCAGGGGAAGATTGGGCGCGCGAATGGAAGCGGGGGCTCGCGCCTCGCGAGATCGGCTCCCGCATCGTCGTCAAGCCTACCTGGGCGCACTACGAAGCGGCACCCGGCCAGCTCGTCATCGACATCGACCCGGAGATGGCGTTCGGTACCGGCGAACACGCCACCACGCGCGGGTGCCTGCGGCTGCTCGAAAGGGTCGTCCGGCCTGGTGATGCCGTGCTCGACGTCGGCTCGGGCTCCGGCATCCTCTCGATCGCCGCGGTGCGCCTCGGTGCCCGCTCTGTCGTAGCCGTCGAGATGGATGCCGACGCCAACCTCAACGCGCGCGACAACTTTGAACGCAACGGCGCGGCTGCCCAAGTGCGCCTGATTCAGGGTGCGGCAGATCCCGCTCTGCTGGCCGGCCTCGGTATTTTCGATGTCGTGGCCGCCAACATTCTCAGCGGTGTGATTCGCCCGTTGCTCCCGGCTTTGCGGGCGGCGCTTGGGACTGGGGCGGGCGGGCGGCTGGTCGTCAGCGGGATTTTGGAAGACGAGCGCCCGGCGGTGGTCGGTGATGCCATCTGCGCCGGCTTCCGCGTAGCTCGGACCGACGAGGAAGACGGGTGGTGGAGTGCCATCTTGGCCCCTCGAACGTGATCCATTGCGCGCTGGAACCCCAATCTGCTGACCACCCGTCCACCCTCCCAGCCAACAATCGAGATGAGTGAGCCCACCCTCTTCACCCGCATCATCAACGGGGAAATCCCGGGAGATTTCGTCTACCGCGACGAGCATATCGTCGCCATCCGGGACATCAACCCCGCCGCGCCCGTTCACATCCTCGTCATCCCGCGCAGACCCATAGAGTCGCTGGCCAAGCTCGAGGAGAGCGACCGCGATCTCGCTGGCCGCCTGCTGCTCGCTGCCTGCACAATCGCCAGGCAGGAGGGCATCGCGGAAAGCGGCTATCGTGTGGTGATCAACACCGGCGAAGGCGGCGGGCAATCGGTACCCCACCTGCACCTGCACCTGCTCGGCGGCCAGCAGATGAGCGAGGCGGAGCTCGGCGGGTAACTGTTGCGGGCCGAACGAGTGCCGGGGCGGCTTGGCCTGTAACGCCAGTGGTTTCGCTAAACGAGAACGATCTCCGTCGCCAGATCGTCGTCGCCTTGCACGGGGGCGCAGCGTCGGCCGCAGGAGATCCTTCAGTCGCAGGCTCCTTCAGGATGACAGAAGAGGGACACCGGCCTGCTGCAGGATGACGAAGGGGGTGCCGGCTACACCCCCGCCGGCTCTTCATGCGGTTCGTACGCCACGATGCGGCCTGCAATGGCCGAAGCTGCTACCGTGTAGGGCGAGGCGAGGTAAAGCTGCCCTGGGCCCGACCTCCCGGGGACGTTGCGATTGATCGCGCTGATGGTGACGTCCGTCGGCTTGCGCGATACGCCGGGCCCGGCGTTGATGCAGGCGCCGCAGGAAGGCTCGATGAAGGTGGCGCCTACCGATTCGAAGAGGGTGTCGTAGCCCATCTCTTCGCAGTAGCGGAACACCTCCTGAGACCCGCACTGGATGTAGAACTGCACATGCTCGGGCCGTCGTTCGCCGCGCTCCGCTGCCTCGCGTAGCACGCGCGCGTACATGTCCATGTCCTCCTTTTTGCCGGCCGTGCAGCTCCCCGCATAGGCAATGTCGATCTCGACGCTTCCGTCGAGTTCATCGATGTGCATCCCGTTGCCTGGGTCGCCGGGTAGCGCGATCATCGGGCGGATGTTAGCGGCGTCTATTTGGATGGTGGTCACGTACTCGGCACCCTCATCCGAAAATAACCCCTCTACCAGGGCCTCCGCCTCGGCTCGCGGCATTCCGCGCTGCCCGACCAGATAATCGACCGCCTTGTCATCGGGAGCGACGATGCCGGTGAACGCGCCGACCTCCGCGGCCATGTTGGTCATGGTAGCCCGCTCGTCCACACTCAGCGCCTGAACCGCCGGGCCCGAGTACTCGATGATCTGCCCGATTGCATGCCCCTCCTTGACGTACGGGTGCCGCAGGATCTCGAGCATGAAATCTTTGGCGGTTACGTTGTCTGGTTTTTCGCCGCGAACGATCACCCGGAATGACTTCGGGACTTCCACGCGTACGTCGCGCGTAATCCACGAATTGAAGATCGCCGTGGTGCCGACGCCGAACGCAATGCACCCCACCGCACCCGCGTGCGGTGTGTGCGAGTCGGAGCCGATGATCACCTGCCCCGGCAATGCGTACTCTTCGAGAATCTTCGAGTGGCAGATTGCCTCCGAGCCGTGGCGCCCCAGTCCAAGCTCGCCGTAGAGCCGCACGCCCTGTTTGGCCGCGAACTCGCGTTGCTTCACCTCGAGCTGGTTCGCCACGTCCAGCAGCCCGAGCTGCACGCGCTCCGCCGGCATCGCATCCTTGAGAAAGGTGAGATGGTCGCGGAAAAAAAGGATCGACTCAGGCTCGAGCACCTTTTCGTCCGCGCCGACGAGCGATTCGGAGAAGATTGCAGCCATCGGCGTGACATACTCGTGCGAAAAGCGGATGTCCGTGCGCACGAATCCCGCATCTCCGGGCTGCACCCACGGAACGCCCACCTCGCCGCGCGCCAAACTCGTGACCCAGTGGCGCGCGAAGATCTTCTCGCCGATCGTCATCGGGCGCGGGCCGTCGTGCCGTTTTCCCGCGGGCGCCCCTACGCTGTCGCTGCGGATGTTGGACGTAGACGTCGCCGCCACCTCGCTCGCCGCCCCCTCGATCCCCGTCATCCGCTCGGGAATGTTGGACTCGCCGCTGCCCCGCATCTGCCTCTCCTCGAGCTCGTCGCGCGGGACGTCGTCCCCCTCGGTGACTCGGTGGCACGAGATGGGCGGAGTCTCTGCCCGCCCCTGAAGGCGCGCAACGTTGTAGTTGAAAAGCCCGCCATGCTCGATGATGCCGCGGGTGATGTCGTCGGCTCCTTCCGTGAAGGCAGTCAGAGGGATGGGGTCGCCGTTGCGCACCCGGTCGACGAGCGAAAAATCCGTCGAGGTAAAGATGCCGAGGTTCTGACAGTTTTCGCGGTAGATTCGCTCGATGTTCTCAGCGATCACCAGCCGGATGCCGGCCATCTGCTCGGCGTACGGGCTCTGCTCGCGCGAAGATCCTTTGCCGCGGCGTTTGCCGGCCACGGAGCAAACGAAGCCGCCACGCTTCACGCTTCCCTGACGAATCGGGAACTCCGTTCCCGCTTTGAGCCCCAGATAGGGAAACTCGCCCAGCGTTTCGTCGAAGTAGTAGCAGATGTAGGCCGGGGTGATCTCATCTGTCGAGATGTTGTCGCGCAACAGAGACCTGAGCTCCTCCGTCAGCGCGAGATCCTCGCCTTCGAGCTGGCGGCGGATCAGGTCGGCATCATCCACCAGAAACAGCGTCCGCCCCTGCAACCGAATCTCCGGCGGAAGCTTCTCGATCTCTCTATCTAACAGCGTGCTGATCATCGCGTGCAGTCCGGGAGCGGCGGTGTAGGGGGAAGGCCGGGACAATGACACGCCCGCCCTTCGCATGGTGGGAAGATGGAAAGCGTCGGCGCGGGCGGCAAGGGCAACGCGCCGCCCTCCCATGTAAACCATCGGTTGACGGACCACCCGCTTCTGTCTATTTTTTACCTTCAGGGGCCTTAGCTCAGCTGGG